>JAGVMI010000046.1 GCA_020053845.1 Candidatus Babeliales bacterium | reverse complement strand
GCTCATCAAGTGCACGCGGCTGCGTACATGCACGTACTACTTTTGCATGATCATCAAGAAGCGCTTCAGGAGCAATATGCACATCACCCGCAGTCGATACGGTTTGGTTCAAGGTTGCATCCGATACGGCATACTGCTGACCAAATGCTTCATATATATGACTTACCTGTGTCACCAGTGTTGCACCATCGCGAATCAGATCATGACATCCATCGCTGAGCGGATCGTCAAATGCACCCGGCACCGTACACACTTCACGCCCCTGCTCGAGGGCAAAGCGTGCGGTTATATTAGCGCCACTGCGCTGCGCTGCTTGTATTACGATACACCCCTTGCTCATCCCGGCAATAATGCGATTACGCGCAGGAAAATTTCCCGCAAGCGGAGCTGTCTGCATCGCAAAGCAGCTGACCACCGCGCCACCTTCATGTACTACGCGATCAAATAGAGCACGGTTTTGCGATGGATATGATCTTAAAAGTCCTGATCCGAGTACCACGAGAGTAGTACCTCCCGCATCAAGCGCAACTTTGTGCGCCATGGTATCAATACCCAGTGCGCCACCACTAACAATAGTCCAGCCTGCTTGTGCAAGCGGAGCTATCAACTGTTCTACTACACGCTGACCATACCCTGATGCTGCACGAGAGCCTACTACAGCAATTGATTGCGCAGACGATGGCAGAGCGCCACGCCAATAAAGCACTGCTGGTGGCGCATGTATCTGCGCAAGCAGTGCAGGATAATCATCACTCATGATGGTAGTCCATGATGCGCCAGAGCGCGCAATCAATTCAAGCTCTTTTTCAAGCGCATGCTGCGTTAAGCCTGTAGCAATTTTGTGCGCAAGTGCAGAAGTAAGTGCAAATTGCGCTGCCCAGTCTGCCGCAGACCACATAAGATATGCATCCCAATCGGTGTGCAAGGATGCGCGTGTGATAAGTGATTGGATGGTTACAGGGCCCACACCCTCTAACAAAGAAAGGTGGAGCATCACCTGCTCCACCTTTTTCTTTTTATTCATGTATTAATGCGTACGCGTGCCTTAAAATTGCATAAATGTATCATCTTCTGGCGATGGAAAGTGCAGTGCGTCATCAACATCACATGCATCATCTGCTTTAATCGAGTCTCCGCGATGCGCTTCAATGATTCCTTCTGCTTCTATATCATCATCAGAAAGTTGTTCATTGAATGAAGCCATACGCGCAAGCTTTTGCCCCACATCAAGTCTGATCAGGCGCACACCTTTTGCTTGGCGACCCATCGTACGAATCTCTGATGCTGGCAAACGAATAATTTTACCAGCCTGATCGATAAGCAAAATGTTCGATTGTGTAGTAACAATCGTTAGGCCGATAACTTCACCGTTACGCTTATCAGCAGGAATAGTACGCACACCAAGCCCACCACGATGCGCTACACGAAAATCAGCTACGTGTACTTTTTTACCGTAACCATTTTCAGTCGCAAAGAGTAGCTCGCCTTCATTAGATGACACTACTTGCATACCCACTACGTAATCGCCATCACGTAAACGTATGCCAATCACACCAGCAGCTTGACGGCCCATCGCACGCACTTCATCTTCTTTAAAGTGAATGCCTTGCCCTTTTGCTGTAGCGATCACGATAGAATCTTTGCCTGAGCTGAGTGCGCAGAACACAAGTTCATCGCCTTCATTAAGCGTCAATGCTCTAATACCGGTGCTTCTAATTTTATCAAACTCTGTAGCATCAGTACGTTTGATGATCCCTTGCTTGGTAAGCATAACCAGGAACTTACCTTCGAGATCGCGTGCGCAAAGCAATTTAACTACGCGCTCGCCATCCTGAAGTGGGAGCAAGTTAATAATTGCACGGCCTTTTGCAATACGAGATCCTTCGGGAACCTCGAATGTCTTGAGACTGTACACGCGTCCAAGGCTTGTGAAAAAGAGCAAGGTATCATGATTACGAGCGACAAAAAGATCTTCTATGATATCTTCCGTTCCCTCGAGAGTTGCCATACCCATTTTACCTTTCCCTCCTCTGTGTTGCACTCCATACGTTATGAGAGGCACACGCTTGATGTATCCACGCAATGTAAGCGTCACCACTACCTCTTCATCGGGTATCAGATCCGCTTCAGTGAGTACATCAATTGCACCTTCGATACGCGAACGGCGCGCATCTGCGTATTCACGTTTGAGTGCTTCAAGCTCCGCTACTATTTCACCCTTTAATATTGACGGATTTTCTATGATAGACGTCAAGTGAGCAACTGTTTTCTTGATTTCTTCCATCTCCAGATGGATTTTTTCTTGCTCAAGACCAGTCAACCGTTGCAAGCGCATTTCAAGAATCGCTTTGCCCTGTTCTGGGGTCAGCAAGAAACGCTTGTTGAGACTTGCAATAGCACTCTCAGCGTCTTCCGATTGCTTGATAAGCGCGACTACATCGTCAATGTTATTTAATGCGATGATAAAGCCCGCAAGTACATGCTCACGTGCACGCGCCTTTTTAAGATCATACAAAGAGCGACGATGTACAATTTGACGTCGATGATGCAAGAATTCCACCAACATCTGACGCAGGGTGAAAATCATCGGCTTATTATCAAGGAGCGCAAGTATCAAAATAGAAATCGATGTCTGCAGCGCGGTATGCTTATAAAGCTGATTGAGCACTACCTGCGGCATTTCGCCGCGCTTAAGCTCAATTATTAAGCGCATACCTTTTTTATCAGATTCATCTTTGATGTTTGAGATGCCATCAATCACTTTATCTTTAACAAGATCAGCAATCTTGATAGCGAGCTCAGCTTTATTAACTTGGTACGGCAGCTCGGTAATTATAAGAGCGGTACCTTTTTTAGTCTCTTCTATTTCAACCACACCACGCACAATAACGTTGCCATGGCCGGTTTTATATGCTTTAACTACCCCTGCACGCCCGCAGATAATACCACCCGTAGGAAAATCCGGAGCGGGAACAATTTGATAGAGTGTTTCATCATCAAGATGCTCATTTTCAAGGAGTGCAAGGCACGCATCAACCACTTCGCCCAAATTGTGTGGCGGCACTGATGTTGCCATACCCACTGCGATACCTGCAGTACCGTTTACCAGTAAGTTGGGCAATCTGCTTGGCAAGATAACAGGCTCAACAGTCGATTCATCGAAGTTGGGCACAAATGGTACAGTCTCTTTATCTATGTCTGCAAGCAGCTCCTGAGCAATTTTTTCCATGCGCACTTCAGTGTAACGCATTGCTGCTGCATTATCCCCATCCACAGAACCCCAGTTGCCTTGACCATCAAGGAGCGGGTACCGCTTGGAGAAGTCTTGTACCATGCCTACCATGGTGTTGTACACTGCTTGGTCACCATGCGGGTGAAATTTACCAAGCACGTCACCCACTACGCGCACCGATTTGTGGTAAGGCTTATTAAAATGGAATCCAAGCTGCTGCATCGTGTAAAGCACGCGGCGGTGTACGGGCTTGAGTCCGTCACGCACATCGGGAATTGCTCGGCTGACAACAACCGACATCGCATAGTCAAGAAACGAATCTTTAAGCTCTTCCTCAATTAAAACGGGCTTAACGCGCTTGTTGTTAGCCTGATTTGTCTGTATCGGTTCCATCGGTTGTGCCCCTCTTTGAAAACGCCAGTACACGGCACCCGGCAATTGTGTGCAAGAAAGGTATGAATTGTAATGCGCCGTTTACCTTTAAACGACGCTTCTAGCATAGTACCGCGAACAAAAAAATAAGACAAGAATGCTAATTTACAAGGTATTTGAGTTTGCATACACTGATAAAAATACCCTCACTGATAACCCCCTTTGCCAGGCATCATGCAAGCATGGATCTTTCTAAAATTAATTTGAAAAATTTCACTCCTGATCGCATTCGCAATTTTTCCATTATTGCACATATTGATCATGGAAAATCGACGCTTTCGGATCGTCTTCTTCAAATAACAGGTACTCTTTCCGATCGCGTTAAAGCTGAACAGTTCCTTGATAAGCTACAAGTTGAAAAAGAGCGCGGCATCACGGTCAAAGCACAAACGGCATCGATGATCTATGAGTATGAAGGTAATCTTTACCTACTCAACCTTATCGATACTCCTGGTCACGTTGACTTCAGCTATGAAGTATCACGCTCGCTTTATGCGTGCCAGGGAGCTTTGTTACTTGTTGATGCTTCGCAAGGCGTTGAAGCACAAACCATGGCAAACTTCTTCTTAGCATTCGAGCAAGATCTTGCCATAGTACCCGTCATCAATAAAATCGATTTGCCCACTGCAGATATTGAATCAGCAACACGTCAGCTTGATAAATTATTTGACTTCAAGGCTAATGAGATTGTGCTCGCTTCTGCAAAGGCTGGCCTTGGAATTAAAGACGTGCTCGAGGCGGTTATTAAACGTATTCCGCAGCCTAAAGGCGCAGTGGAAAAACCATTACGCGCACTCCTTTTTGACTCGTGGTTTGATGATTATCGTGGAGTGATCTGCCTTATTGCGCTTGAAGATGGCGTACTCAGCAAGGGTGACTTAATCTCTCTTGCGCAAACAGAGCAATCATACGAAGTGCTTGAAATTGGCCTTATGTATCCAGAACCTACCCCAATGCAAACACTCTATGCAGGGCAAGTAGGATATCTGATTACCGGCATGAAAACGGTTAAAGAAGCGCGCGTAGGCGATACGGTATATCATACCAAACACAAAGTAACCCCGTTCCCTGGCTTCAAGCCGGCAAAGCCTATGGTATTCGCCGGACTATATCCTATTGATAGCGAAGAGTTTGATCAAGTGCGTGAGGCAATTGAAAAGCTTACACTCAATGATGCAAGCGTGTCAGTTGAGAAGAAAACATCTGCTGCGCTTGGCTTAGGCTTTCGCTGCGGCTTTCTCGGCCTTTTGCACATGGATGTTTTCAAGCAGCGCCTTGAACAAGAATACGGCGTTTCTGTAATTGCTACGGCACCAAGTGTGCTTTACAAAGTGAAGCTTGAGGGCAAAGAAGGTTTTATTAATATTGAAAGCCCTGCCGACTTTCCCGAGCAACAATGCCTTGCGGAAGTACTTGAACCAATAATCAATGCTACCATCATTACCCCAACACAATATTTAGGTAGCCTGATCAGCTTGTGCGAAGAAAAGCGCGGAATGCAATCGGGACTCGATTACGTTGATGAACAACGCGTTATTCTTAAATACCGCTTGCCGCTCAATGAAGTTGCTACCGATTTTTATGATCAGCTCAAATCATTAAGCTCTGGATATGCAAGCTTTGACTATGAAGAGGCAGGCTATGAACCTGCAAAGCTTGTCAAAATGGACATTCTTTTGAATGGCAAAGCTGTTGATGCACTTTCTACCATTGTACATGTTGATAAATCATATTACATGGGCCGTGAACTCGCAGAACGCCTCAAGGCTGCAATTCCGCGCCAGCTTTTTGAAGTTGTTATCCAAGCAGCAATTGGCGCCAAAGTTATTGCGCGCGAGCGCGTTGCTCCCCTCAGAAAAGACGTAACTGCAAAATGTTATGGCGGTGACATTACGCGAAAGCGTAAATTGCTTGAGAAGCAAAAAGAGGGCAAGAAGAAGATGAAGCAAGTAGGTAACGTTGAAGTACCACAAGAAGCATTCTTGTCTATCCTGAAAAAATGAGGACTTTGCCATGCAACTGATCTCATTATTCAACCGCATACACAAACAGTTCATTCCAGCTGTTGCAATGACATTTCTGTATGTGCCTGTCTGCTTATCGCTTGCGGTCGCATGCGGTGTACCTGCAACTATGGGGATTGTCACGGCGTTTTGGTGTGGGATCATGGGTGGCTTGGCTGGCGGAAGCAACTACGGCATTATCGGGCCTTCAGGGCTGAGCGTTGGTATTCTCGCTTCTTATGCGCTTGGTAAAGATCCTGCATTTGTAACGAGCATCACCCTATTTGCAGGCATCATTATCACGATTGCATGGTTTTTACGCTTGGATAAATATCTTGTATTTATTCCTGCCAGCACAATTCAGGGATTATCACTAGGCGGCGGCTTAATGCTTATTATTCAGCAATTTTCGCCGGCGCTTGGCGTGGAACATCTCGTGCACGTTTCTAAAGCATTCGATCGGATTATGGCAACGCTTGCCGTGTACCCCTCTTGGTCACTCACGGCGTTTGTGGTATTTGCCATTGCACTGCTCCTGCAACGGCGCAGCACTATTCCTTTCTTGGGCATCCCGAGCAGTCTTTTTGTAACCTTGCTCGGCATTTTAGCCGGCTATTTGTGCAAGCAAGGATTCATACCGTGCACATTGAGCACCATCAGCTCAGCATCATCCGTTACACATTTGAAGCTGCTTAGCTTTTCACTACCGATGATATCAATTGAAGTGCTTTCAGCGGCCGCTACGCTCGGCTTTATTGTAATTATCGAAACAATGATTGCAGCGCGCGTTGCTGATGGCTGGACAAATACCAAGCATCGCAAAGAGCATGAAATGCGCGGCATTGCATTTGCTAACATCGCTTCAGGCTTGTTTGGCGGGTTTATAGGCTCATCGCCTATCGGGCGCACCGCAGTAGCTATTCAGCTTGGTATTTCAGACCGCATTGCACAGCTTATGATCGCATTAGGCGCTGCACTTGTGGTAATAGTGTTCTTGCCTATGATTGGATACTTGCCCCATGCAGTAATTGCAGGATTGCTCACCAATAGTGGCATGCGCATTGTTGGGTTTACCAAATTCAATCTGTTTTGGAACAATAGCCGCATGCAGTTTTTCATGGTGTGTGGCGTGGCCTTCATTTGTGTGGCAAAAGATGCGCTCTCAGGACTTCTTGCGGGCACTGCAATATCACTCGTATTCTTCCTTGATACTATGGCGCGCGGAAGTTACCACGTCACGCGTGCACCTAAGAAAACTCCTCCAGAAAATAAGCCTGGATACCGTGCAGATCTGCTTGTGTATGCAATTCAAGGGCCGCTTGTATACATTAATGCACAATCGCATGTTGCACGCTGTGAGCATGATTTTGCTGAGTATTCAACCATTATTATCAAACTGCGCTCTGTTTCCTTTGTAGATCTTGATGGCATCATGGCATTTGATGAAATGATACGCTTGCTTGAAGGACGTTCAATTAATGTGCTCGTAGCGCGTGTACATGCGCACATTGCTGAGCAATTGCTCAGTCAATCTACGGTGTTTAAACGCCTTGTCGAAACCGGTAAAGTATTTGAATCGGTAAAGGAAGCAGTCGCTTCATTGCAAGACCAACCTGAACCAGAAATTGTATCGTAAGCTGCAGCACACGAGGGATTGCTGCTACCACCAGCGTACACACAAGCACCAGTACACTTACCTGCATTACACCACGCATATCGCCCCCTGCACGGCACTCACGCAAAAGCATAGCAAGGGTAACCAATCCACGTTTTTGCACTGCATGCGCCGCCCCCACTTCAGTAAGGCTCATGCATCCCGCTAATACCCATGCACGCATACATGCCGCATATGCATGAGGCACTATAATAGTACGCATTACCGTAGCATATGAAGCTCCCATGCTGCGCGCTTGCAAAATCCACTCGTAAGAAAACTTCTGCATGTAAGCCCGCATACAGGCATAGGCAAGCGGATAATTAATTAATGCATGGGAAACTACGAGCGATGCATATCCATTGCTCATCAGGCCGCAACACATGCCTATTGCTACAGAGCCCACTATGAAGGGCAATAATGCTATAAACTCAATCACACGAATCACACGAGGCGAAAACACAAAGGTTAGTGCTACACAGCTCGTTGCAAAAAGCATAGCAACCGTACTGCTGACAAGCGCAACAGTCAGAGAAGCGTATGTAGGGTGGAGCAATGGTGTGTACCAATATACTGCACAGTACTTAATACACAGCCAAAAGATTACGCTCAAGGGAATTATTATAAACAGTGCCCACAGCGCAAGTGCACCCAAAAAACCTCGTATATGCTTAGTATCACGCATAGGAGCATCGTAGTAATGCGCTCGTGGCATACTCACACGTTTCATGCCGCAGCAATACACCAAGCATACAATACAGAGTACGCGCACCAGCCATGCGCATACTCCCATCGTATAGTCATGCATATCACATGCAACACTGAGCGCACTATTAATCGTATGATGATAGTAGATGGTTGCCGCGTATTTAGGAATCGTAATGCTTGAAAAACAGAGAATAAACACGAGCAGAGCAAGCGAGCGCACACTGTCTTTCACTTGTGGTATAACGATGCTGCGATATGCCTGCCACGATGTTGCACCCAAGCCGCGAGCCGTTAGATACAATAACGTATCACCATGATGGTAGATATCGTTAAGCACATACCAGCACAAAGGAATATTGAGCATCATATGCGCTGCAATAATGGCATATAGCCCTTCAAGGTGGTACGCATACTCCATGCTCACTACCGCAAGCCATGACGGCAGCACTGCGCAAAAGGGTGCTAGATAAGCCATGCATAGTGACAGCACTTTACTCGAACGGCCATAGTGAACCATAACAAGCGCAACGCCAAGCGAAAGAAAAGTAGAAATCCCCGCCTGCCAAGCGCTCACACATACAATAATTGCAAGATGGGAAAAAGAAAGATCGAACGTTGACCCCATATACTCATTTGCCGCTTCATTAAATTGTGGTATGGTCATTAACGTATCGAAACTATACTGCGTACACGAGGATTTGTATATGCCAGAGGGAACGGAATCTAAGGCACACAACAATTTTAAGAACCACCACTTTTCAGGCAACGTCTACATATTTCAGGCGTATGATGTTGGGGACGACATCAACCTTGAAAAAGTGCAAAAGATTCGCGCGCTTGGTTTGGTACCCCTTTCGCTTCCTAAGTACTTTAAGAACTATCACACGCCTTTGGCTGTTGATCTGCCCCATCCGCATGAAAGCACACGTTTTATTGGCAGTAAAATACACAACTTCGGCACTATCTCGCTTACGTATCAAGTCCCCTTTTCAGGAACATTAAGCGATCTGCGCAAGCAATTGGTAACGATGCATAATCAGTACCAAGAGCAAAGCGTGATGGACGTAAAATCGATCTTCAAAACCATCGAGCGCTGCATTACTAAGCCCATATTTTTCCAGATGAACACTTCGTACACCGTGGTACAAGTAACGCCTGACAGCTCAATTGGCGATATTGCGCAGCTTAAGAGAGATTATGGCGCAATTATTGCATCGATGTTACGTTTTGAAACGCAAGATCTTTCAGAACCGCAAAAGAACGATATCCTCGAAGGCGATATCGGCTATTTCCGTGGCGATCTCATTATCATCGATACCGATGCAGCATTCCTCTATGATGCAGAATATCGTGAGATTTTAGACTTTTTTGAATTTGCAAACATACAGCAGCTTGAGCTGCGCTATTTTGACCGCTTGCTCGATCAGCAACTCAATAAGATGTACGAAGGTGAAGGGCGCAATCTGCCACTCATCTCGTATCTGCCGTTTGCTACGTCAGTTGAAGGCGATCCAATGTCTCGCCTGAGCAAAATGCGCGTGGATATCTCAGTGATTGCCGAGCGACTTGAAGGAAGTGTAAAGCTCGCTGGCGAACCTTATTATTCAGAGCTGTACCAACTACTCAAAGATAAGCTCGATTTGAAAAACTGGCAGCAAGGCATCGATCGCAAACTCAGCATTATTCACGATATTCAATCGACCTATCAAAACAAAATCGATGTGACGCGCGAAGATTTACTCTCAGTGCTTATTATTTTGCTTATTTTCATTGAGCTGGTAATTGGGCTTTTGAACTTCTTTGTGAAGTAATTCTAAGCTTTATCTGCTGCTTGCATCAATTTTTCCCAGTCTTCAAGAGCTTGCACCACGTTCGCATCTCTTTTTTGCCGCGCATACTCAAGCGGCGTTTGTCCAAACGCATTATGTGCGCACCTGTCGACGCCCCGCCCCTGTAAGTAAGCCGACCTTTTAATATGAATCAGGCGAGCCACTAATTAAATGCATAAGCGTATTGCCACATTGGTTAACGAATAAATATACATTGCAACTCTCTTTTTCGCGGAAATTATAAAGAAAATTTATTGGGCAACACTCACGCGTGCTGGACGCAGTACTTTACCCTTGAAAAGATAGCCTTGCTCAAGTACTTCCACTATCTGCCCGGATTCTTTATCG
>JAGVMI010000131.1 GCA_020053845.1 Candidatus Babeliales bacterium | reverse complement strand
TGGTATGGAGCATCTTTGTACTGTGTTACGCGCACGCCGCAGTGGCGCTTGCATCACATCAGCCAGTGTACACAGTTCCCACACTTGCAGCACTGTGTACAGAAATACTGAGCATACATGCGCCCGAACTTTTACTCGAGGCCCGTAAAGAATTCATCCAGCCAGTAAGTCATCAGCCATTGCCAACCTTTGCAGAGCAAGTGGCATTCTACAGCCATGCAGCTAGCACTATCGAGCGCTTTTCCCCGCATGGCATCAAAGATTTAGCAATCTCATCTGACGGGCAGCAGATTATCGCACTTGATTTGAATGACAGGATTTGCGCGCGCTTTCCTGCGGCATCCGACAAGTCAAAAACGCTCTCTATTATCCCTTACACTTCAGGAGCTCTTGTATCTCCTGCATGCGATACGGTGATCACTGGGCCTTTAACTAATGCACATGAGCACAATGTGCTTACTACGCCCATACAGAGCAAACCTATCGATTGCATTGCGTCAATAGAAAAGCTTCTTTCTTACACAACGTTATCAGGACCTTATTTCATACACACGAAAACCAACCGCCTTTGTAAGATAGATGACATTGGATTTAATGCGCTTATACAAGTACCCACTTACCACAACGAATCCTCTTACGGCTGGCAACTCATATGCCGCACCCCCGAAGTGGCGCACAGCTATAAAACAAGTATCGGAGCAAGCGTCTGCATGTATCTCACGCGAGTGTCCACACCAAATAATGGTGAGAGGCTCACTGATAATGCGCGTATTATTAATCTCAATGCCTATTTTCAGGATAGTGAAGCTACCGGCGTTTACTTAGAACACAATGAAGCGCATGGCCCACTATGCTGCTTTGCATTAAGCAATGATGGCACATATGCAGGTATTGGATATCGAGGAAAATCTCATATATATGAGCTAGGCAAACTTTTTAACGGCAATACCGCCGTGCACACACTTATTCACCCACATTCCACCAAAGCTATACAAAGTATCGTATGGCATCCCGATACTATGCATATCATCGCCATAGATGAGCATGGCACCATTGCCTTTCATACTGCCACGCAGAGCAATGCTATCACACATATAACGCCGCGTGCACAATGCCCATTTACCATGGAACTGAATGATGCGCGTACTCATGTTGCAATAGGATATGGCGATAGTTCAGTATATGTTATGCCACTGCCCGGCCTGCAACATATGCATGTATCGCCCGTACAGCTCGCGCTCTTTGCCAAAGTATATAACTATGCAAAAAATCACTCATCACTGGAGGGTATTGCAGACATATGCGCGCTGCTGCCTAAACACATCCAAAAAGCAATTACTGCATGGCATCCTGCAATAACCGCTACGCGGATAGCCGAACAATGTAATGCAGTATCTGGTGATATGAATGGTGAACAATTAGTTGCAGACGAAAATTATAGAAAAACATCCCCAGCATCAGGAAACCTCGCTTCATGATACGCATCAGTACACTCATTATTCTTTCAACACTAACGTTGCCACTCTATGCACTTGAATGCGACGATCCCGGGCGAACGCGCAGCCCTCTTTCACTGCTTTTGCTAAGCATGCGCGCATGTATGCAGCATATGTGCTCATCTGCGGGTGAACATGATGTTGGATTTATTGAGAAGTATGTTACCTATATATCCAAAGACATCACCTTACATAAATCGGTGGCTCTTGCTCCTCAAGAAAAATTGCGCTTATTTGCATGTGGCGCACGCACTGATCATATAGGCGGACAAGGTCTAGCAGGCGTCACTCTTGCCGGCAATGGTGAATACGTGATCGGGCATGACACATGCAACATAGACGGCGAACATTGTCATATTATTGCACACGTAAAAGCTAATGGCACTCCAGAAGCCTTTAGAGAAATTCAGCAAACTATACCTTATCAGCCGCCGCTTCTTTTAAACCGACATACGGCCGAGTATCTTACTTGGGAGCAGGAGACTCCTTTTTCACGCATTCGCGCACTTGCAGATCTTGGTACTCCTGAAAATACGCTTCCTCCCCTTACTTCAGCAAAAAAACTCGCTCAATTTGCATTGCGTGATAAAAGCAGTGGATATACATGGTGGTTTAGGAATAATGGCAAAGAGCTATGCCGTCATCATATGCGACATTCTCAAATGATATTTGCATATGAAGAGCCTTACGCAAAAACGCAAATGCTCTATGTATTGCCCGAACAGGCAAGCATATTTGAAATTGGAGCAGATGGCGATACGTTGATCTATGTGCCGGATCATATCAATATTGTTAATAATACTCATTACGTCATTCAGCAAAGCGCTCTTCGTGTGCTCAATATTAATGCCTTCACAAGCGAAAAAAAAGATCCCGGGATACTTATCCCTATTGATCAATCAAACATTCAAAATCCGCACATATGGTCAATAGCCATCAACACACAATGTACACAGTATGCATGCGGCCTTACTCATGCCATGTACGTTTTCACCAAAGGTGAGCCTTTTGATAAGCCACTACTATTTACCTATCGCAATGTGCCCTGGGCACGATGGCATGGCAATCACAGAGACTCACGCGCAATAGTGCAATATATTGCATTTCATGAAGAGCCGTACATTATCAGCTGCACACAAGATTGCATCTGCATACATGATAAAAACCAACCCGGACCTGCTATTAAATACATACAAACGCCGTGTGAGCATCTTTCTTTATCGTTTGATTATGATAGCAACCATCTAGCGATAGGGCATGTAGGTGGAGACATTTCTCTAGTGCCATTTTTAAACGATACAGCACTCACTGATATACAACGTATGCTTTTAAGAATTGCGTATGATGGCATACTGAACAACCCAAGAAAATATCTTTTCATGCCTTGCCTAGAGCAGCTTCCTGAACGCATACAACATCTATTACTTCAATGGCGTGCACAATGTGAGCTTCTGTATGAAACACGTGCAATTATGCAAGGGCTTTGCTTATAAAGCATGACACGTTAAACGCACCACAACTTTGGTTTATATGTGTAAAGATACTTTTATTTCCTGCAATGTGATGCAGTAAGATGCTATACTGCCCATACTTTGAGGGATTGTGGTATGAATACACGCATACAGTTGTATACACATAGCCACGAAAACATCATGCATAAATATATGCTTTACTATGCCCTGCTCATTGCATTCACCACCGCGTCACTTCATGCACTTGAAAACAACAATAAAACTATCCTATCATTGCAAGAATTGGCAGCGAATGCATGCGTAGAAAAAGCTGCACAAGATACATCTTTTTTTGAAACACTCAAGCAAACCGCTTCGACTATTAAAGGGCTTATACCATTCAAGCCCTCTATCCTTTTTACAAAAACCTCTATCACTCCAGAATTACCCGGAATAGCTGAGATTATTGTAAGTCCTGCTGCTGGTTTTGTTATTGCACGAGATATGCATAATAAGGCCGGCGTGCACACCTATGATAAAGAAGGCTCGCTTAAAAGAATTTCTGAGCCCCACAGCAATGAGCCGTACCATCCATTAGCACGATGGAATTATTCATCTGTTGTGTTGGCATCAAGCGACTTAAATTCTATTGTGGCTTACATTATCATAGGCGGCCATATGGCCATGCCTCGTAAAGTAATTAACGAAACGCTCGGATGCATGCAGAGTTTAGATCTGAGGCTAGGCACATCATCATATGCCAATCCAGATCTTTCGTTCTTCTCAAGCAAAAACGGTACCAAGGTGTCTGTTTATGATCACAGTGCTGCAACAATTCACCGGGTTCTCTTTCAAGAATACGATAGAATCTTCAAACTTCACTATCAGCTGCCCAAACACGATTTGTATGCAATAAGTAGCGATGGCACACTTTTTGTAGGGGCTTCACACAAGCCCAACACAGAAAGAAGCACGGTAAGCCTCTTTGATATTACAGAGCCCATCGATCCATCTTTAGTGAGTAACACTCAGAGAGAAACTGAGCTGCCCTCCCTAATATCACTTACGCTCGCTCGTATGCGCAGCATTACTATAAGTCCCGATAATCAAGAAATTGCCTTCTTGCCTCTTTTACAAGATTTGCGCCAAGAAGATGACGCTGCGTACGTGAAAATACATGCGGTCAGCGCATTGCTTAATGATAGAAAAACATATCGCAAGCTATTATGTCCCAATCGCGCAACGCCTGCATGTATAACATGGTTAAAAGATAACGCGATCGCTTTAGGCAGCACTGAAGGGCATATTACGCTTCACCAGCGAGAAACAGGCGATCAGCTGCTTGCTATCCAATCGCAACATCTGTGCGTTACTGCGCTTACTCACGATCCACTCAAAAATATTCTTATTGCAGGCTATGAAACGGCAAAAGAAGGCCAAATACGCGAGGCAATAGATCTTGATAAAGCTGAGCAAAAACTTTCTCACGAGCAAGACGCCATTATAGCCATGCTACATCGCGCACGCACAAACGGAATCTGGGCTGCCCATTTTGATGCAGCAAAAGAAAAGCTGCCCGATTATGCGCAGCAATTAATTGCGAATACCACGCCACCAGTCATACAACGCACGTTAGAAGCTCCCAAAGGAGCGCACATCCGTGAAGAAATGTTTTCTAATGTGCAGGCGCGAGGTGATATTGAGTGGAGTATAAGCAGAATGTGTTGCATACAATAGTGCGTATACCCCGTAAACTCTACCCTCTACGAACAAAGCTGCTCAATAACTAGGTATGCTGCTGCACCATATAAGCTCACATTGTAATCAGCTATCACGTGAATAGGAATTTCACGTAAGATATGCTCCTGTTTGCCGCAATTGATAAATTCAGCAGTAAACGCAGGCTCTTTAAAAAGATCGATGTTTTTTGCTGCGATGCCGCCTGCAATGTACACGCCACCAAGTGCTAGAGTATCAAGCGCGAAATTTTTAGCGCATCGAGCGTAGATTTTCGCATACAGCTGGTATGTTTGCCAGGCGTGATCATCATCATGGCGCCGCGCGAAAATTTCATCAGGATGCAAGCCGTTGCGCTCAAGTTCAGGATTAGCTTTGCGATCTTGATTGTACCACTTAAAAAACTGATACAAGTGTTGAATGCCTTTGCCGGAAAGTACATCTTCCCAGGATACCGCACAGCTGCGCTGCTCACAGCGCTGAATAAAATCAATGAGCTCCGATTCAATTACGGTGTGTGCTGCAAAATCAGCATGCCCACCTTCTGAAGCAAGCATGGCATAGTGATTATTATGGTTATCCCAGAGCATCATTGCTTTACCAAGTCCGGTACCAGCGCCAATAATTGCTTGATGTGCATGACTCCAGCCGGCACCTTGTTTGACAAGCACGAGCGATTCTTCGGGCATGTAGGGCAATCCATAGCCAATCACTTCAAAATCATTGGCAAGCACAGCGCATGTTAAGCTCGTAGCTTTTTTGATTGCATCAAGATCTATTTCAAGATGGCGCGCATTGGTAGGCCGTGCGCGCTGGCGATCCTCTGATATCACGCCCGCTGCCGCAAATGCAGCATGGGTTACATCAACGCCATAGCGCACGCGCGCGTGCGCTACTACTTCTTTGACCAGTGCAGTAAAATCTTCAACTTCTTTGCTTTTAGCGTGCAGCGAAAAAAGCAGACTCAATTGCCCATCACGCGTTGCATGAAAAAAGCCAAAATTACTGTTAGTTCCGCCAATATCAGCGCCAAGCACGTAGTATTTCTCTGCATGCGACCATTCTCCATACACCACTTCTTTCAACTGCATACTGCTCCTTTTAATTGCCCCTGATTGACATCTAATGCCCTGAGATTAGGCTTAGCAATGATGGTCTTTACCCAATGATCAGCTCTATCAAATAGGATCAGTATGATGCAATCTCGCTTTCGCCTTGCTCTACTTGCAAGCGTACTCGCATGCAATGTACCAACCCTCGTACATACAAAAGATGAAGAAGTAACACGCGCTACTTCATGGGAATCAATTGAAGCCTCCTGCGATGCAGCAACACAAGAAGCAATCTCGCGCGCACAAGATACAGGCCTGCCAGGCATTGCCATCGGCCTTAAAGAGTGGGCAACCAAGTGGGCGCCTACTGCACGCAACGAAGAAGAAGCATTTAATAAGGCTATTGCTCAGGGCAATGTAGTGGTCGACTTTTTTGCATCATGGTGTGGGCCATGCCAGCGCTATGCGCCTGAGTTTGCAAAGGCTGCTACTAAATTTCAGAACACACTGTTTCTCAAAGTGAACATTGAGCAGTACCGTTCGATTACCAGCAAATATGGCGTGCGCGGCATTCCTACTACGCTATTTTTCAAAGATGGCAAAGTAGCGCACCGCGAAACAGGCCTCAAAACAGAAAATGAACTGGGTATAAAGATTACTCAGATATTCAAATAACGATATGGGGCGCATCACGCGCCCCTTTTTTTACGCTCTTCGAGCACTACACTTTCCAAAAGCGTGCTACTAAACGTCCCGCCGTATGAAGTGCTGCTACTAATGCTGTTGTGTTACGGGCATTTTGCATGTTTGTATCTGTACTAGCACTGCCATCCCCACTTGATCCCCCATTGCCGCTACTATCGTCATCACATTCTGCACTTAAAATTGCTGCTATAATCGTACTTGCTACAGATGCAGCTGTTGTAGCACACGTGATAGCAAACGAAATCCAAAATTTCTTGCGCGCAGCTTCAGCCTTTTTTTGTTCTTGTTCTTCTATCATTTGCTGCACAAGGGTAGCTGCTTGCGCTTCTGTTTTCTCCTCCTCAGACACCGTCCGCTTTTTGCGTGAAACTCCACTTGCATTGCGTTGTGCTATAATATTTTGCAACGTACCATAGCGTGTAGGATTATCTCTCTTTTCTTGTTCAAGACGCTTTTCAAGCTTACTCTCGTCATAATGTTGAAAAATAGTGAGCGATTTTATACCATCCCGTACTGCATGAGATCTGACATCAATAAGAGCAGGCTGCGCCGCCATAAGATCTAAGTCATCCAACTCATCTGAAACCCTTTTTGATAATTTCCCTCTTTTCTTGCGAAAAGATTTCTGAACTTCTCCTTCCGAATCGGAAGAGTTGTCTTCTATTATATGACTTTGTTTTTTCTTGCCTTTACGATCCAGCTGCTGCATGGGAATGAAAATTTTTGTTTCAGTCTGCCCTGAGCTTTTATCATCAGAATCTTGCATTGCATGCAATGATAATGACACAACTAAACCCACTAAAATAATCACAATGCGCATGCTAATACTCCTTTTTTTATGATGGGATCGTCTGATGCACGCTAGTATGTACCATGGAGTGGCTATCGTGCGCTATAGTAAGCAATAAAAATCCCCGGTTGTGGCCCGGGGATCTTTATTTTGAGTAATTACGCTGTCGTAATTATTCCCACTCGAGTGAACCTGCCGTTTGATACTCGGTAACGCGAGTTTCAAAGAAGTTCTTTTCTTTGCTCAAGTCGGTAGCTTGCGACATCCAATTAAATGGATTTGCTTTGCCATACACTTTTGGCAAATCAATGCGCTCAAGGCGGCGATCCACAATATATTCTACATAGTCGCAGAACTGCTCAGCATTGATGCCCAAAATACCCTGCGGGCATGCATCATGTGCGTAGCGCTTTTCTAAAATTACTGCCTTTTTGATGAGCTCCACAATGCGCGCCTGAAACTCAGGTGTCCACACGCCGGGATTTTCTTCCTTGATCGTGTTGATAAGATCGCAGCCGAATGCTAAATGCACGCTTTCATCGCGCATAATATACTCAAACTGCTCACCAATGCCCACCATCTTATTTTGGCGCTTGAGCGCAAGCATCATCGCAAAGCCTGCGTAAAAGAAAATCCCTTCCATAATCACATAAAAACCAATGAGATCATGGAGGAACTGCTGAATGTTTTCTGTGGTGTCAGTCTCAAAGCGTGGATCCAAGATCGACTTGGTAAGCTCAACTACAAAATCATCCTTCTCCTTGATGGAAGGAATGGTTTCGTACATACCGTAAATATACTCAGGATCAAGGCCTAATGAGTCGCAGCAGTAAATAAACGTATCAGTGTGTACTGCTTCTTCATACGCCTGACGCAGAAGATACTGGCGGCACTCAGGGTTGGTGACGTGCTTGTATACAGTCAACACAATATTGTTCGCAGTAAGCGATTCAGCAGTGGAGAAAAAGCCAAGATTCCAGAGCACCAAGCGGCGTTCTGTCTCGGTGAGCACGTTAGGCAACTTCCATTGCTCTACGTCTTTCTGCATCGAAATTTCTTCGGGCGTCCAGTTGTTTGCGACGCCATCTTTGTAGTGCTGACGCGCCCACAAATAACGCATCGGCAGAATCTTGTTTGGATCTACTGCTGAATTATTAATAATACCCTTAGTGGCCATGATAACTCCTTACGCTTTGGTTTTATTGACACGATTCACAAGAAGGATCTGCAAGTAAGTTACATGCTCGTCCGGATTGATTATCTATTTCTGGTGTTACTTGAGCGGCAGCAGGCGCTGCGCCATCTAATGTTTTATATTCGCGCTTTTGGGTAAACCCAAACTTCTTAGCATCAAGCGTTGCTTTTTCAATCTGTGTGGCACCAAGTGTGCGCAAGTAATAGAAGGTTTTCATGCCCGCTTTCCAGCCAGCAATGTAAACATCGCTGAGTATTTTGCCTGATGTACCACGCATGAAGACGTTGTGTGACTGGCTTTGATCGATAAAGCGTCCACGCAATGCGCTCATACGCACCAAGAAGAACGGATCAATCTCAAACACTTCTTTGTACTTATTGCGCAAACGCTGTGGAATACGCTCAATCATCTGCAAGTTGCCGTCATAGTACTTGAGTTCATCAAGCATATCTTGATCCCATAGGCCAAGCGCTTTGAGATCTTCGATGAGATACGTATTAATCACAGTAAACTCACCGCTCATATTCGCCTTTACATAGATGTTCTTGTAAATCGGCTCAATGCACGGGAATGTGCCAGCAATATTGGAGATCGTAGCTGTTGGCGCAATTGCCATGGTATTTGAATTACGCATACCGTAGCGCTTCACTTGCTCACGCACAGGCGTCCAGTCAAGCTTACCTTCGCGTGCAACTTCGATGGGCATACCACGTTCATGCTCAAGCATATCGATAGTATCTTGCGGCAAAATACCACGATCCCATTTGGAGCCTTTATACGTGCTATAGGTGCCACGCTCTTGCGCTAATTGCGATGATGCCATGATTGCATGGTAGGAAATCTTTTCCATTACATCGCTTGCAACATCAAGCGCACGCGCATCATCAAAGTTAACGTCGATCTTGTAGAAGAAATCTTGCAATCCCATAAGCCCAAGCCCTACGGGGCGATGGCGCCAGTTTGAGTTCTTAGCTTCTGCTACAGGATAGAAGTTGATATCGATAACGTTATCAAGCATGCGAATTGCGGTAGTTACTGTATGTGCAAGCTTCTCATCATCAAGTGCACCGTTAAGCACATGCTGTGATAAGTTTACCGACCCCAAGTTACACACCGCAATTTCATCTGCTGATGTGTTGAGTGTAATTTCAGTGCACAAGTTTGAGCTGTGTACCACACCCACATGATCTTGTGGCGAGCGTACGTTGCACGCATCTTTAAACGTAATCCATGGATGCCCTGTTTCAAAAAGTCTGCTGAGCATTTTGCGCCACAATTGGAGCGCTGGCATTACTTTATAGAGGCGAATATTGCCGAGGCGCGCCTGCTCTTCATAGTAGGCATAGCGCTCTTCAAATGCTTTGCCATATAAATCATGTAAGTCAGGCGTTTCGTCAGGAGAAAAGAGCGTCCAGTCAGCGTCTTCTATAACACGCTTCATGAAAAGATCAGGCACCCAGTTTGCAGTGTTCATATCATGCGCACGGCGGCGTTCGTCACCGGTGTTTCTGCGCAGATCAAGAAAATCTTCAATATCAAAGTGCCACGTTTCAAGGTACACCACCGTTGCACCACGTCTACTACCACTGCGGCTGATGGCAGCAGTAACATCATTTGCTATTTTAAGAAAAGGAATAACGCCCTGGCTTTCCATGCGAATGGTGTTGATCATTGAGCCCGTTGCACGCAATGGTGTCCAATCGTTTGCCACACCACCTGAGAACTTAGAAAGTTGCGCATTATCGCTGAGCGATTTGAAAATCACATGCAGATCATCGCCCACCGTAGTCAAGAAGCATGAGCTCAGCTGCGGACGAAGCAAGCCTGAATGCAATAGCGTAGGCGTACCGGGCAAATAGCGCATACTGGACATAAGATTATAAAATTCAATCGCGCGTTCATTCTTATTGGGTTCGTTGTAGCATAAGCCCATCGCAACACGCATCCAAAATACCTGAGGCAATTCAATACGCGTAGTTTGGGTTTTAGCAAAATAGCGCTCATAGAGTGTGCGCAAGCCCATATAATCAAAAAGATGATCGCGTTCTATCACAAGCGCTTGAGATAAACGCACCAGATCAAATTCTGCCATGCGCTTATCAAATATACCTTGTGCTACACCGCGCTCTATACCGTTTACAAATGCATTACGGTATACATCTTCACTG
>JAGVMI010000029.1 GCA_020053845.1 Candidatus Babeliales bacterium | reverse complement strand
CAAGCGCACAAATACACTTACGGCATCATTAGTATGCAAAGTGCTCAGCACTACGTGTCCAGTAAGCGCAGCCTCAATAGCTACGCGTGCTGTTTCTTTATCGCGAATTTCGCCTACCATGAGAATATTAGGATCTTGGCGCAGCAATGATCTGATACCTCGATCAAAGGTAAAGCCTGCATCGGGATTAATCTGGCCTTGAGTAATGCCATTAAGGCGATATTCTACAGGATCTTCAAGCGTTACAATATTGGTGTGCTCGCCATTCAGTTCAGAAATAATTGCATAGAGTGTGGTAGTTTTTCCCGATCCTGTAGGCCCTGTTACTAAGAAAAAGCCGCTTGCACGCTCTATAAGTGCACGCAGTTGGGTAAGTAATGCATCACTCATGCCCAGCTGTTCAAGCGTAAGCATATGGTTTGCACGATCAAGGATACGCACCACTACTTTTTCACCTTCAAGCGTAGGAAATGTAGAAACGCGTAAATCAACGGTATTATCACCGACAGTGAAAAATAATTTACCATCTTGGGGTATACGCTTTTCAGCAATATTAATGCGCGCCAGCACTTTAAGGCGTGCAACCACGTGTGCTGCACATACTGCGTCAAGCGATTTTTGATCAACAAGCGAACCATCTATACGAAAGCGTATTCTTAAATCATGTGCACGTGGCTCTAAATGGATATCAGAAGCGCCTTCTTTAATCGCACGCTCAAGAAGCTCGTCGACGCACTGGGCAGCAGACAATTCGTTTATGTCTCGATTGTCGTGCGCCATAGCATTCCTTACTCGTCGTCTTGATCGTCTGAAGAATCCTGATCATCAGTGTCTTCGTAAATAATTACATCGCGCTCATCATCAAGATCAAAATCTTCATCATCTTCGCTGAACATGCTTGAGCGCACTTGCGTGAGTGCTTTATCGTAGAATTCTTCGATAGCGTCTTGAATTTCTACATAATGGCCAACCAGAAAACGAATGTCATACGACACCGATTTGCCAATAATAGGCAATAGTTCTTCGTTTTTAGGATCAGCAGCAACTACTGTCATAATACTTTCATCATCGCCCACTTCAAGCGGAATGAATGCATACGCTGTCATGATCTCTTTGGGAAACATGCGCAGCAGTTCATGTTTGAAAAGATGACTGGGCACCTCAAATGAAGGAACTTTATAATACGTGCTTAGTGCACGAAGCATAGCAGCTTCATCAACTAATCCTTCATCAATAAGAAACTGATCAAAGCGCTCTTTCTCAGATGCTCTAAACTCACGAATAATAGGCGCTACTTCTTTCTGAGGCAGCGAACCTTGTTTAACAAGAATTTCAGCAATAGCTTTTACGAACGATTCATGGTGCGCCATGCGTGCGCCCTTCTTGTATCAGGCCGTTACGTTATGAGCCAATGCGTATGCCAATTAAAAAGCCAATTATAAAGCTGACTGCAATCACCACATTGCCCTTAGTCCATTCCCATGCCATGGTAAACATGTTTTGCCCTTCAAGCATGTACTGTTCTATGCCCAAAAAGCTATGAACTTTGGTCCAATTGATTGAAAGTGAAATAATATCAAATTGATTGAGCAAAATAAGACCCGCACCAATAATGATAGCAGTTGCTACATATGAACTGTAACGACGGATCAAAAAGCCCGCCAAAAAGCCTATACCACCGTAAAGAGCTACATCGATAATCGTTTCGCGAGATGTACGGATCTTCTCCAGCAGGGCGTCTACATGAAGCCTATCCTTAATCGATGCAATGAGCCCGGTCTGGTCAGTTACACGATTCTCCATAATCTATCTCCTTTACGGCTCTTAAAGCCGGTAAACTTCAGTATTTACCTTCAGTATAGAGGGGCGAAAGCCCAACAAGCAAGAATATAGGGGGTATTTCAGAGGGGCTAAAAAGGAGGCATAAAAAAAGGCACCACATGCGTGGTGCCTTGCTCAACTTCAGCAGGTTTCTGCTGAAATAAAGACTTTTTACTTAACAACCGCTTTGAGCGCTTTTCCTGGTTTGAACTTAGGAACACGCTTTGCAGGGATTGTCATTTTCTTTTTCGTCACCGGATTGATACCTGTGCGGCTTTTTCTCTTCATAACTGAGAAAGTGCCAAAACCGGTCAAGACAACAGGCTTATTTTGCTTTAACGCGCTACCTACTGTTTTGATGAAAGCTTCGAGGCAATCCTTACATGCCGATTTAGGCATTTTGGTGAGTTTTGACATTTGTTCGACTAATTTTGCCTTATTCATAGATTTCCTTCGTTGGTCTGACTACGCTAAAGCAAACAAAACAAGTACTCAACTGTGTACACTATCCATCACATCAGTTTTGTCAAGCTTCTTATCCAGTGATCCCTGTGACCCGTTCACGCGAGCAAAAGATGGTGCCGAGGGCCGGACTCGAACCGGCACAGGCAAAGCCCGAAGGATTTTAAGTCCTTTGCGTCTACCTATTCCGCCACCTCGGCACATTAGATGCCTGCCTGAACTGCTGGAATCTGGAGGCGGCACCCGGATTTGAACCGGGGGTCAGGGTTTTGCAGACCCTTGCCTTACCACTTGGCTATGCCGCCATCTTTTCAAGATAATCTAGCGAGATACGTGCAACTTACGCGCGAGTTCATCCATCGTTATGACAGGAACATCGCCATGGCCCGCAGATTCTGGTCGCTTAATTGTTTTGTTCAAATATGAACTTTTTGCTGGTCCTATGATAGGAAGCCCTGCTTGGTACCATTCAGCAGTTCCACCCGCATAAACCCATACATGCCCGAATCCTGCGTCACGCAGTTTCTTTGCTGCGTAATCACTGGTTGAACACATATAGTTGCTACAGTATACGATGATATCAGCATTCTTATCTAACTTCTTTGCGTACTCATCAAGGTTTTCAAGTGTTACGTTGACTGAACCTTTTATATGAGCATCATCATAGAGCGCTTTGTCAAGAACGTTCATGACTACAACTCCTTGCGGAGCAGTGTCATCAGACGTGTTACTTTTCCAGCACGAAGGCAGCGCAAGACACATTACAATGCTTGCAACAACACTCCAAAAACTCTGATATCTTCTGTAATTCATGTATTTCAACTCATTATTCAGCATATACTGCTCAACAAAATCAAATGTACCATATTTACATCGTTGCGCAAGCCATTTATCGCTTTTATAGCGCTTTTTGTGGTTTTACTTAACGCGCTGAAAGAAACGATCCCAACGAATACGCTGCCAGAAGCTTACTGGATGCTTAATGAGATCAACAATCCACCATGATGCAGTACTATCTATCGACCAAATTCTAAACACAATACGTGCATGAATTGTAGCACGTTTAATTGGCCCAAAGCAGCGACTATCTTGGCTTCCCAAACGATTGTCACCCATCACCCAATATTCATCCGCTCCAAGTTCCACAGTGAATTCATCACTTCCATTCCAAACACGCTTACCTTGCTTGAGTATTGCAGGACAATCAAATGATGTGCGCAGTGGAGTTCCTGGATACAGCAATTCGTAATCACCATCAAGTGTTTTCACGGGATCAGTAATGTTGTAGAACGGCTGCATATCAAGAGGACGGCTTGAATCAAATGAACACCAGCTGCGATTACGCACATGAATAAGCGGATACTTGTTAAGGTACGGCTCATTCAGTTTTCTGCCATTCAAATAGATAACTGGTTTGCCATCTTCTATCACACCTTTTACGGTATCACCGGGCATACCGATCACACGCTTTGTCCAGTTTGCAGGTCCCCACACATAGTGCTCCCAAAGTTTTACCAATTGATTTGCACTGTAGCGATACGTTGGCTCATTAAATGCAATAATTTCGCCACGCTCTGGATTACGCACTACGTAGGAGAATTTGTCTGCAAAGAAACGCTCTCCCACAAGCATCGTTGTTTCCATCGATCCGGTAGGAACTTGGTATAATCCAAAACCAAATGTACGAATTAAAAAGACGAGCACAAGTAAAAGGACAAACTCTGTTACATTCGCGAGAAAGCCTTTTTGCTGCTTGACCTCATTGCGATCCATCATGTGCATCCTTTCTGTTCAAAGTAATTCCTAGTCGATTACATCTGTAATAAAGGCAACGGATTTACCTGCTTGCCTCGTTCATATACTTCAAAATGCAGATGAGAAGCATCTGTTCCTGTTTTGATAGTAAATCCTGTATCTCCCACAGTACCTACTACATCACTCTGCTTAACTGTTTGCTTTTCCTGCACTGCAATAGTATCAAGATGAGCATACCGCGTTTTATATAATGCGCTATGCGCAATCACTACTGTATTTCCATAGCCTGAAACATAACGCGCTTCAATTATTGTGCCTCCTGCAGCAGCTTTAACTGGTGTGCCGCGTACTGCAGCCATATCAACACCATAATGAAAACCCCATGAACCATTCGGTTTTTTACGCGGACCAAAAAATGAACTCAGCCAAAATTGGTGTTGCTCTAGCGGCCACGCAAACATAGAGCGCTTAACCGCACGCACCGTTTTTTGCCGTTGATCAGGCCGGCCCGTTACATGAGCGTTGGCATCTTTCTTAATTTCAGCATCTTTTTTCGTCACCGCAATCTGAGTCTGCGGCGCAGCACTTATAACTACTTCAGGATGCATAGTATGCGCAACATATGCATCTGCTGTGGCAATCATTGTTTCAATATTTTGCTCACGCAAATATTCAACTGCCGCTTGTTCAAGATATGTGGGCTCGCGATTGATGGTATTGAAAGCAGGATTAAGCACTTGCTGGGTACCCGTGACTGATAACTGCCCAT
>JAGVMI010000037.1 GCA_020053845.1 Candidatus Babeliales bacterium | reverse complement strand
CTGCACTTTGCTGCGGTAATTGCGATGTAGGAACATGCATTAGGATCCGCGCCATGCTCCAGCAATAGTTTTGCTATCTCAACACTAGAATGTGCTCCATAGCGTTCGCCTAAGTAGTCTAATAAGCATGCAAGCGGATTATTCTGCAGATCACCTTGAATACCATTGGGATCAGCACCTTGCTCAAGTAGCTGCTTGATATGCGCGCAGGGTTTGCGCTCACGCAGCGCCTGCAAAATTGCGGTATTTTTGCTGTTGGATGCATTATCCATTGCATAGAGCGGTAGGTTAACAAACATAATAGTAACACACAGCAATAATGCATAGCGCTGCTTCATATTCTTCATCACCCTATTTTTTACGTTGCATGATATCTTCAGGCGTTTCCCCGTACATATTGCATCTGTTTTTATCAGCGCCATACTGCATCAAAAGATTAATAAGCTCTTGCCTATCGTTTTTACCCGCAAATACAAAATCTCCTGCTAGCAGCACATGATGCAAAGCGGTATTGCCGCCAGAAAAATCGGGCAGATTAGAATCCGCTCCAGCTTGTAGTAATGCGCACACATGCTGCATATTGATTATTTTGCGGGTCAGTACCATATGCAGCGGCATTTTTCCTTGCGGCCCATATGCATTCACATTCTGCCCTGAAACAAGCTCTGCTAGATAATTGTAGCCTAACGTATCGCTATCTATCGCCGCTTCAAGATGGCGCCACGAAGGCGCCCATGATGCTGGCTTTGATTGCATCACATACTCAAATAAGCCTGGAGCGCACAGCTGCTTACACTTTTTAGATGCACAAAGAGAGGGAAGCTTAATAATGTATTCTAGAACGTCAATGTATTCATCGTATTTTCTTGGATGCCGCACAAATATATCGGCAAGCGGATGCGCTTTGATGTATTCGATTGCCTGCATTCGCACATCAGTAGACATATCGTGAAGTTCTTCAATTATATATGCGCGAGTTTTTGTGACATCACACGTAAGACGAGGATCAGTACACACACTGCCTGTCAGTGATTTCATGGCCTCACAGGCTTTCCAAGAAGAGTCGCTGAGGTTCCTGTATACACTATTGACGTGCTTTGCTACGGCTTTATCTGCCTCACACAAATCTTCAGGCGAAGAACAATCTGTACGACATGCGCAAGAATTATCTGGCTTTTCCGTAAAGCGTGGCGCTTTATTGTATACTTCACGTAATTCATCCACATGATCTTGATAGAAGCTTGCGTTTTCAAAAAGTGTACGCACACGGCTTACTCTATGTTCAAATTCTTCGCGATCGCGCTGCCAATATGCATCGTCTACTTCTTCATGTATCGAGCACTTCCATCTTTTTTTGCCGATAAGCTCATGATCGTATTCCTGCACATACTCTTCAAAAAGCTTATGAACAGTTTGGGGCTTTTTGATACATAAGTAGTAGTGGAACCTGAAAGCCGTATGAGGTTTCACAAGTGATTGAGGAGAGCAACCACGTGCAATCAATACTCCTGCTATATCAGTAAGTCCTACGCACGCTGCTGTGTAGAGCGCACATCCATCATCTGCTGGCACTCCAAGATCCAAAAGCCATAATACACGCTGCATCTTTTCAAATGGCGTCATATTCGCATGCGCCATAGCTTGCGCAAGCGGGGTATGATCATGCTTGAGTGCTGAATATGAATCAAATCGAAGCCCATGCTTGAGCAAGAGTTTCAAAAGATCTCCTGAACTTTCGCTTGCTGCATAAAGGCTTGCTTGTGGCGATGCATTAATATCCCCTTTATATCTGATGAGTAAAGGAATAATGTCAGCACGGTCCCTATTCATTCCGAACTTACTTATAAAGCGCGATAATACGGTATGCCCCTGCAAAAGTTTAACATTAGGGCACGCGCCGAGCTTTAAAAGTGCTTCGATAAAAGCATATGATCGCTTATCATCAAGCGATTTGCTCAGCGCTGTAGTAAGAGGAGTAAATGAATGCTCTGCATCACCACAGATAGCATTGATGTTTGCCCCGGCTTTTACCAGAGCAGTAATCGCCGCTAAGGCTTGCTGCTCACGCTTTTCACGTTCTTCTTTTCCATATTCACGACAGCTTGTACCAAAATCGGGATGATGAAATTGCTTATGGCTATCTATTTTGCTCAGGCAGTAAAAAATGCAATTTTCTCGCGGTGCGCCATCATGCTGTAGATCGTGGCTAAGCGCTCTGCAAGGTGCATTAGGATCCGCACCAAGCTTCACGCATTCAGGAACAAGTTCTGGATAATAAAATGCTATGCGTGCAATGTGTGCAGGGCCATAGGGCACGTGTCTTCCCGGCGCCCAGGGCTTGCGCCATCCTTGCACATCAGCTCGAGTAAGCTTAACGCCGTGCTTGAGCAATAGCTTTGTCCACCAGAGAGGTTTTTCTCTCTCATCATGCGGTAAACGCGCTCCACTTGCGGATTGTAAAGGAAAACAATAATGCAGCAGGCTTCTACCTTCTTCATCAACTTCTGGTGGAGTAGCATCATTTTGCAGCATTTCTGCTACTTTGGGCCACAAACCTCTGCGCGCATTGCAAATAAGTGAGTTATCACATGGCGCATCATTATTATAATACCGAGGGCACTTGCATAGCGTACAGAGCTGCATAGCATGCAGCATCGCAGGGCTATTACACGCGATAACAATGCCCATTACTAACATTCTCATACTTCTCACATACTTCCTTGCGTATTGCTTTTAGCGCAGTACAAATCTTTATCTCTTATTTTTCTTAAGTACAATGGATTTTATAGAGAACTTTCTATGACTACTCTGCTGTGGAGATCTTACGATGCGTGTTTTGCGTTCCCCTCTTTTTTGGGCTGCAAGTGTTACCCTTGCTCTTGCATGTGCTCTTGCTGCCTATCGTTACTTCCCCCTCGCGTTTTCTCTTTTGCATGTAACTATTACTGCAGATCGCGAACAGATAAACGCGCAGGCGGAAAAACTTGCTCGTGAGTTTACCCTGGGGCCCGACGGAGCACAACAGGCGACTACGTTTCATACTGATACCATTGCAAAAACTTTTGTAGAGCTTGAGGGGGGCGGCAAGCAAGCGCTTGTTGCCATGATCGAATCACACACGTATGAACCTTACACATGGATAGTGCGGCGCTTTAAAGAGTTTGAGCAGAATGAAGTATTGCTCAGATTTACACCGCGAGGCGAATCGTACGGATTTGCGCACACTGTTCCTGAAACAGTAGCCGGAGCTGCACTCCCTGCTGCGCAGGCACGTGAGATTGCCGAACAACAAGCGACTACGTTGTGGCATGTGCCGCTTGAGCAATACACTTTTATCGAATCTTCACAGGAAGCAAAACTCAGCGGACGCATTGATCACATGTTTGTCTATGAGCGCCCTGATGTAAGTGCGGGAGATGGAAAATATCGCGTACAACTCACTCTCAGTGGCGATCGCCTGAGTGGCATCAACTATCTCATGCATCTTCCAGAAGCATTCTATCGCCGCTACGAGCAGATGCGCTCACTCAATCAAACAATATATACCGTAGCATGGTTTTTTGCGTTCATACTCTACTTTATCGGCGGCTGTGCTATAGGCCTTTTCATACTTACACGCAAGCGCTATACCTTATGGCGCCAAGCTGTATATTGGGGTGCATTTGTTTCCTGCGGCCTCGCGCTCAAATCACTCAACGAATTGCCACTTTCGTGGATGAACTATAGTACGTCCATATCTACGTCAGGATTTTTGCTGCAGTATGGTATTAATATACTGCTGACGTTCGCTTTCGGTATTGTCTCGATTGCTCTCATATTTGCCGTTGCTGAAAGCTTAACGCGCAAAGCATTTGGCAATCACTTGCAGTTGTGGCATGTCTGGTCTACCAAGAATGCATCAACATACCAAGTACTGGGCCGCACATTAGGCGGTTACCTTATGTGCCTTATTGATCTTGGATTTGCTATCGCTTTTTATGCGCTTGCTACGCGGTATCTTGGCTGGTGGGTACCTTCAGAGACATTATTTGATCCGAATATACTTGCTACCTATGTGCCATGGATAGGACCAGCGGCTACAGCACTTTTTGCTGGATTTTACGAAGAGTGTCTGTTTCGTGCAATACCGCTTGCAGGCGCAGCGCTTATTGGCAGATATCTTAACCGTGAACGCTTCATGATTGGCATCGCGCTTATTGTACAAGCACTTATTTTCAGCGCCGCACACGCCAACTATCCAATGATGCCTGCATATGCACGCCTTGTGGAACTATTCGTTCCATCGCTCTTTTTTGGTGGCCTGTATCTTTACTTTGGGTTGCTGACTACCATTATATGGCACGTTACATTCGATCTGTTGCTCATGTCATTGCCACTTTTTGTATCATCTGCACCCGGCAGCATGCTCCAGCAAGCCGCAGTGCTTGCCATTGCATCTATCCCATTACTGATTGTATTGCGTGCACGATTACGCAATAGACAATGGCACGAAGCACGCCCTGAAAGTTACAATAGCGCCTGGCAGCCACCTGCAGAGACGTTCATACCTGAAGCATTACACACGCCACCCGTTACTCAACCTACTGTATTTAATGAACGCAAACGCGTGTATGCATCATTTATCATGATTGTAGTTGGATGCGCATTGTATTTCGGATCTACGCAATTTGTTCCTGATGCACCCGCACTCACCATGAGCAGAAGTGAATCACTTGCTCATGCACAACGCACACTTGCAGACAAAGGCGTTACGCTTGATGATACATGGACACAGCAAGCAAGCATCGCTCCTAAAACACATGCCGGTATGGATCATCGCTTTGTGTGGCAGTATGGAGGTAAGAATGCATATCGCCAATTGATAGGCAAGTATTTGCAACCAGCCACGCACATCACACGCGCCATGCGCTTATCAGGCGATATAGTTGAGCGTGCTGAAGAGTGGCAGACTATGACCGACAGTGCTGGCACTGTGTATCGTATATTCCACAGCTTACCTGAATCACGCCCAGGCGCGTCTTTGAATCTAGAAGCTGCTCGTGCGCTTGCACACGATTATGTACGCACACAGTTTGGGCTTGATCCCGCAACGCTCAAAGAAGTATCCGCACAAAGCGTTAAACGCCCTGCGCGTACTGATTGGGTGTTTGTATTCTCTGACCCGCAAAACTATCCGCTCAATGAAGGTCAGGCACGCATACAGATCTCTATTGGCGGCGACGCGGTACTTGATTCACTGCGGTTTGTGTATGTGCCTCAGGAATGGATACGCGCTCAAGCTATGCGCGACCTCGTTTCATCGATGATCGCACTTATATGCTATGCATTACTGGGCTTGATTTTTGTGGGAGTGATCGGTAGAGCACTCTATTATCTCATGACTAATGCTATCCCCTGGCGTGTTGTTATTATATCGTTTGTAGGGGCACTCATTTTTCTTATCATTAATGCGATCAATGGCACTCCTGCACTCTATTTTATGGTGAATACCACACAGCCACTGGTGCAACAACTTGGGCGCGTGCTTGCATTTAGGGTTATAGGATCAATTATTTTCGCAGCGATATTTGCACTTTTCATGGGCTTTGTAGTTACCCTGCGCATGTATGGCACTGCATTTACTCGACGTGTATCAATTCTTTCAGGCATCGCTATTGGCGCACTGCTTGCAGGATGTCAGTCACTAATCATACATTATATATCTTCTCCATTCGCCCTTCATGCAGAGCAAGATTATCTAGGATTTTTTAGTGCACCTGTGTGGTGGTGGTATAAAATAATCAGCTCGTATGTATTTATGACTATTGGCACACTCATGTGGTACTCTTTCATTCTCTATGTTACCAATCAGTGGCGCACCCGCCGCGCATTAGGCATGTTATTGTTTCCTATGGGTAGCGTGATTGCATGCGGTGTTTTGCATCCATACTTTTGGTGGTTTATAGCACTGGGAGGAACCGGGCTTGGCATTATCGAACTCATAGGGTTTATCACTATTATGCGCTTTGAACTTGCAGTGGTACCCGTAATGGTGGCTACGTATTGCATCATGCAACTGTGCAACCAAGTTGTATTGGGCGGCTCACTGAGCATAGTGTATGCTCTGACTGCTATCCTTGGCATATGTATTGTAGCACGAGCATTTTTCAATCAATTGCGCAATGAAAATGCTCCATACAGCGAGTAGCGTATGATATATCGTTGTATAACAATAAGCCTTGTAGTGAGTATACTGAGCGCGGGAGTACATGCTCTCGCGCACCAGTCATCAGAAGAGCAATGTGCTTTTCGTGTGCTTAAGCTATCACACACTTCAACACCTCAAGAAATCAAGCAAGCCTTCCTCAAAGAAGTGCGAGCCACGCATCCAGATAAGAATAATGATCCCGAGGCTACAAGCAAGACACAGCAACTCACCTGTAGCTACTCACTGCTGAACGATCCAATAAAACGAGAGCTCTATCGGTGCCCTCGTCAGTGGGGCCATAGTATAGGAGATTCTCTTATGAGCTTTGCGCCTCCCACTATTCTCTACACAGTTTTGAACCATCTTATGACATGCTTTGGCGCGCTGCCCTTGGGCATAGTTGACGAACTGCAGGTTCAGATGCAAAATGCTCAAAATAAATCAGAATCATAATCGTATCTTGTTATAATCGGAGGGGTGAT
>JAGVMI010000063.1 GCA_020053845.1 Candidatus Babeliales bacterium | reverse complement strand
TGAGAGCGCGCTGATCAATTTGCTGAAATATAAGCCAGTGAGCAGCTCTTCGCGCAGAATATCACCTAATGTCCATGCACATAAAAGAATGAGTGCAGTAGGAAGCATTATGGCAATGCCATCAAAATAAAGATGAGCAATTTCTTTTGGCTTAATGCGGCCGCGCGCAATGAAAAAAAGTGTTGTTACGATAAGCGTTAGAATTCCACCACAAAAAAGTGCGGCAGAAGGGGTTGCATTGCTCATCCCTGCAAGCCACGGATTTGAGCTTGAAGCAAGCAAATGAAATTTACGTGAAAGGAGCAATCCGCCTGATACCGTAATGAGTAGCATGGCAATGGGAAATAAGAAATCTATCACATGAGCGCGTGCTACGTTGTGGTCGGGTGCAGTACGCATAGTTTCGGTAACCGGTACCTTGCCGCCAAAGAGGTTCCCATTTTCCTGTGCTATGCATTCATGGTGATGCATTGGGCCGAAGGAGATGCGTGTGCGGATAACAAACCATGTAGCAATTGTGCTAATAATAGAATAAAAAAGAAACGGCAGAGAGCGTATATACACGCCCATAGGATCAGCAACCACCTGTGTTGCAAGCTCTGGACTAAGCGATATGCCATTATCAGTCATAAAGCCGATAATACCTGCTACCCAGCTTGAAAATGGGCAGAAGATAGCAATGGGTGCAGCGAATGAATCAATAAGATACGCAAGTTTGACACGTGGTATACGGTATTGATCGGTAATGGAACGCATTACGGAACCGACGGTTAAGCTGCTGAAGTAATCGTCAATAAACAATGCCATTGACAGAAGTCCACATGCCGTTTCGGCAGCGCGTGCATCTTTTATATGCCGTTTAGCGCGATGTGCGTATGCAAATGCGCCACCTGAATAACAGATAAGCGTGACCAAGATGGCAAGTATGATGAAGAACGTAATAATAAAAAAATTTGAGCCAGCCCAAAAAGTGTTCCATGAAGTGAGCCGCCACAAATCACTATTCGTAAAGAGTTTTGAGAGGGTCATATCGATGGTGCCGCATGGTGAGTAATCGGTGGCGATCCATGCTGCGCTAACAACACCACACAAAAGCGAGAGAACCACACGGTGGGTAGTGAACCCTACAATGAGGACAGCAAGAGGTGGAACGAGAGACATCCACGTATTTTGCATGTCGAATACCTTTCATATACAAATCACACGCGGTGCGATTGGTACTACATTTCATGTTCGATGAATACTTGACGTTACCATGGGTGCGCCATCATAAGAGGCGCTTGCTCTCATGGTGCTGTTTTGAACCTCATCGCTTCAACGGCATTGTAGGAGATGTATGGGGGGAAAGAGCAAGTATTACGCGCAAATGGATCGGTATTTGGCGCAAGGGGAGGGTTATCGTCGGGACGACTACTGCTCATCAAACGTTCCTCGAGAGGATGGTGAATAGAGAAACAAGATTAAAGCCCTTTGAGCTCACGATAGTTTATGGTACGGGGCATGTAGGGCTTTGTCAAAAAATGCGTATTTTATGCTGTTTGTGCCTTGCGCGCATGAGCAAGATAGAGGGCTATTGATCCTGCTACGGCAGCATTGAGGCTTTCAGTATTGCCTGGCATTGCCAGGGTGACGCGACTTTGACAATCGTTAACCCATGCATCGGGAATGCCATGTGCTTCACTGCCCACCACAATGAGTGATTCTGATGGCAGCATATCGGCACTTGCGCCATCGCGCGCTACCAGTGCGCACAGAGGCAATGCCGCGCGATGCTCCACAAGATGTTGCCAGCTCCAGCAGAATATGTGCACCGAGCCAATAGTGCCCGCACTTGCTTGAACAACCTTAGGACTCCACACATCCGCTCCTTCAATGACTACCACTGAGCGTATACCCATAGCAGCAGCTGATCTGATAAGAGTTCCCATGTTGCCCGGATCTGCAATCCGCGCAAGCACAAGCCCGGAAGTCAATTGAGAGGCTTTAGATTGTTTGGGTAGCGTAAAGACTCCCAAAATACCGCTGGCCGTTGATGCAGCGCTCATGTATTCCATCACATGTTCATCCACAAGTGTAACACGAGAGCGAGGCACTAACGTGAATGCATCAGATTGCATGACTGGAGTAGCATAGAGCTCTTTGAGCTCAAGTTTTGATTGCAGCAAACTGCTGCAAATGCGCAATCCCTCAGCGATGAAAAGATTGTGTTCCGACCTGCCTTTTGCATTGTGCAGCTCGCGAACCATTTTAACGAGAGGATTTGAGCGGGAACTAATGTGTTTCATGATCTGTGAAAGTGATGGCAACCTATTTTATTTCAGTATAGGGAGTGCACTACAAAAGTCACGCTGATTTCTGCCAGACGAGCAGTTTTTGACAGTGTATTTTAAGAAACTTACGCTTTGATGCAAGTCAAAGCATTCCACTCCTATAAAAAGGAAGTACGCTACATGAGGTTGTTCTATTTGCCCAGCCTATTTTTTCTCCATTCTAGTGTGAGCATATTTGCCAGCTATCCTCATGAAGTTTACCATCATCAAGAGCCACAGTGTTGTACATCTGAGAGACCTCAAACAACTGCTGAACGTATTCGTACAAAAGTGGAAAAGAGGCGACTAGAGTTAAAAGCCGAAGCGCAAGAAGAATCAAGTAGCACTTATGCGGAACGTTTGCGCAAGCTAATGAAGGCAAGTAAACAGCTTATGGAGAGCAATCGCAAAATAATGAATCAGATAAATAGTGAGTTATCTGAATTTAGAACGCATGTTGATAAGCTTCTGGCTGCAAGCCAATGATATGAGACGCACACATCTATTTTTTTGACAACCCCAGGATTGCAGTTATCCTGTGAGCGGCTTTGTTTAACATATTATTTACACCTACAAAGGTTGCTATGAAACGTCTTGCTGTGTGTTTAGGGCTGGTAGTAATGGGCATGGCGGGGACGGTAGGTACTGCGTGCGCTATGGAAAAAAGTAGTAAGAATCAATGCGGTAAAGCTTGTTTTGGTGCTGAATATCTCATTCCAATGGATCAGGGAACCGAAATATTTCCAATTCCAGTGCCGTATGAATACAATGTAAGCCCTGAAAAAATAGCGGCTTTAAAAGTCTTGAGAAATGTAAAGAATTTATCAGAGCAAAGCAAAGCTCCTAGTGAAAAAAATCCGCTTAGGCGTAGCAAATAAATAGCTTACATATGTTGTGAGAGCCGCTTTAAAAAGTGGCTTTTTTGTATGCAATGATTGCTTATAGTTCGCCTTGCATGATGCGCTGGCGGTAGTTTGCCATGAGCTCTACCATGAAATGGAGATTGTGGATGCTTGCAAGTGTGTAGCCAGTCATTTCATGTGCTTTGAAAAGATGATGGAGATAAGCGCGTGTATAATTTTTGCATGTCAGGCATGTGCATGTTTCATCAACGGGCCTGAATGCTTCACGATGTTCACCATGCGTAATTTTTACGTCTCCTTGCTTGGTAAAAAGGAGTCCGTGGCGAGCACAACGTGTTGGATGTGAGCTGTCGAAAGTATCAACGCCCAGCTTAATGCACTGCTCAATAGAATAGAGATCACCAATGCCAAGCAGATGATTCGGCTTATCATCAGGAAGGCGTGGCATGGTGTAGGTAAGCATCGAGATCATTTCTTCTTTTGTTTTGCCCAAGCTGCCGCCTATTGCGTAGCCATCAAAAGGTAGTGATCCGAGTACATCGCAGCTTTTCAAGCGAAATTCTTGATCTACTCCGCCGTGTACTACAGCATACATAGCTTGGCCGTTTGGAGCTTTCAAATGCTCTTGCAGTGATCGTTCTTCCCAGCGATGTGTACGCTCAAGAGAACGTTTAAGTACGTCGCGATCAATGTGATAGGGGGGCAGCTCATCAAAAGGAATAATGATATCAGCGCCCAACGCTTTTTGAGCAGCAACGGATGTTTCAGGAGTTAGCAGTACTTTGTTGCCATCACGATATGAGCGGAAAAGCACACCATCTTCGTTGATCTTAATAACCGAACTATTGCCTTTTTTTTGGCCCTTACTCTTAAGCTCATCTTTCACGGTGCCATATGCAAGGCTGAATACTTGAAATCCGCCTGAATCAGTGATGAGTGGCATAGTACGGTTCATAAACTTATGCAGACCGCCTGCCTGTCTTATAATTTCAGCGCCTGGCTGGAGCATAAGATGATAGGTATTGCAAAACATAAGCTGCAGGCCAATTTCATTGACGGTATGGGTATCCAGTGCCTTGAGTGTGGCATTAGTGCCTACCGCTACAAAGTTAGGGGTTTCGATAATCCCATGGGGAGTATTGATGATGCCTACGCGAGCGCG
>JAGVMI010000056.1 GCA_020053845.1 Candidatus Babeliales bacterium | reverse complement strand
GGCGGTAGGCTGTGAAGAGTGTTTGAACTCAGGATATAAAGGGCGTATCGCTATTTTTGAAGTAATGCCAATGTCTGAGGCGATTGCAAAGCTTACCATGGAACGTGCAGATACAAACGTGGTTGCCAAGCAAGCGATAAAAGAAGGAATGACTCCTCTTGTGGAGGATGGTGTGCGCCGGATTATAGAAGGGGTAACAACCATTGAAGAAGTTCTTTCTGTGGCAGCGATGGATCATCGCGTCGACGCGTAAGCCGGGAATAGGATTACTTGAAGTTGTTGTTGCGCTTGCAATTATAGCCTGCATTATATTGGGCGCCATGAGTGGCCATGCAGTACTTGCACGGGTAACTGCGCGTTCGGAATTGCACTCGCTCAGAGCAACATGCCACTACCTACAGCGATGTGCGCGCGTGCACGATGAGCCATGCAATTTACGTATCGATACTCAAGCAGGAACCTATCGCTTTCTCCATCGCGAGCATAGATTAGGCAAAGGATTTGAGCTTGGTTTTCTGCCTGGAGTTAAGGGCCCGCCCTCCTCGCCCACATCACTTATTACCAGTGCAGTCACGTATCCCAACAATACGATTACTTTTCATCCTGATGGGAGCATGAGTGCGGGAACAATTTACTTTGTCGATCGCAATAAAACCATGATGTTTGCGCTTACTTCTCCTGTTGCGCACGTTTCTTATTTGCGACTTTACGAGTATGATGGAGCATGGCGACGGCTTTCATGATCATGTATGTGCGTACCCAAGCGTGCCGATGCGCGTATGATCAAGACGTAAGGCTCGATAGCTATGATACTTCGCATTCTCAGTAGCCTGTTAGTTGCAGTGTGCGTGCTTCTTGGTGTGGTAACACAAGATAATCTTGTGCGTCAGCATATAGCAGCATCATGTAGAGATATGCTCGAATCAACACTTGGTTGCCAAGTATCATTACGTGTACGCTCCTGCAATTTCTTTATTCCCGAAGTTGAACTTGAAGATGTCCGCTTAGCAGGAACTGATGATCAGGGCAATCCATGGCAGTGGCGCTGTAAGCGCTATCGTGCGGGATTCTCGTGGGCGCATGTGCTCTCGTTTGGGATGATAGATTTTTTTGGTGAAGCAGACGATGTGCATATTTATTCTGTCGCGCATGGACAATCTATTGCTATTGCTGGTCATATACAAAAGCTGCTTGCTCCGCCTGCGCTTCCATTACCTTCATTTCTTAAAATGTTTGCGATACATCGTGCGCAGATACTTATGTGTGATCCTGTGCGCAATATAAGTGTGTCTACATCGCTCAAAAGTATGTCGCGCAAAATACATGATCGCTTTAGAACCACCGTGTATGTAACTGACGGATCGATTCACTCCTCGCATAACGTTGAGCGCTGTTCACGTATGCGTGGTACCTTTACCTGTGACCTAAAGGACACGCTTGATGGCCCTCGCTGCGCGCTTAAGTGCGACAGCTATTTTTATATGCCGCAGTGGCGTGATCATGGCGGATGCTTTGTGTCGGGAGTGTGGGAGTGGGATCATGGAAGATTTTCTTTGTATAACGCTGACCACTCATGTGCGATTGATCCTGTAGTAATTACGCTTGATAATGGCAGACCTCATGTGCGCGCGCAGGCTCGTGTGCAGCTTGAGAGTGTGCTTGATATATGCAATGTACCATCGGCGGCAGGAGTTGCGGGTAGCGCTTCTCTCAGTTTTACCGGTACATGTGATGAGCAGGGGCGCGTGGCGTGCGATCTTGATGTGGCGTGTGAGGATGTAACCGTAGCGCATAGCCCATATCGTGCATCATGTACACTCTCCTGTGCGAAAAGAAATGATGATATTAAGGCTATGGGTACTGTGCGTCTGCATGGCGTGGGTGAATGCAGTTTGCGCGGGCGCTGGGATCACACGCAAAAAAACGGCGAATGCCTGATACATAATTCAACGGCGCTTGAGCTACCGAGCGTACGCCATTGGAAGATTTTACCCCACGACTTTCGGGTATCGCTTGTAGGGTCTCTTGATCGTGCTGATGCGCAGTACGCTGTGCAATGTACGCATCTTTTTACCCATGAAACAGCGTGTCATGAAGGCCTGATGCTTGCGCGGCCAGGAGAAATACAAGCGCAGGGATGGTGGAAGCAGGGATACTATCAAGCGCACGTGCAGCGCGGGACACAGCCGCATAGCGATACGCTTGTTTGTTTTAAAGATGATGGCAGTGAATTGTTACGCATTAAACATGATGTGCACGATGCGCAAAGCTATGTTGCAGCAGTAATTCAATTTCCCCTTATTCGTGCTTTCATGGGGCAGATGCTTGGGTACGATGTGCAGGGGGATGGCACGGTTAAAATAGGCATGCGCATAGGAAATAATACGCCGTTGATGGCAGATGTGCTTCTTACGGATGCGGCAATTAGATTGCCTCAGACATATAACTTTGTTGATGGGATGCGTGCACATGTGTCGTATGATAGCACGCAGCGCAAGGTGCTGATAGATGACTTCATCTGTTCATTGCACACAGGAAGAGTGGGATGTGCTCATGCAGCTATATATTTTGATCCTTATGGTGCGCTTTCATATGCATCAGTGCCTTTTGTATTTGACCGCTGTTTGCTTAATATGCAGCATGATCTTTTTGCGATGGTTTCAGGAGCGCTTTTATTTTGTAAGCACCCTCAGGCGCCTGCGCAGCTGAGCGGGAGCATCACAATTGATCGTGCGCAGCTTAAAGAAAATCCACTTTCGCATGTATTGCAAAAAAGACTATTTGAGGCGGCGCAGTCTAATCTTTTCAAACAGTATCCCGATCTTATGTGTGATGTTGCGATTGAAAGCAAAGAACCTGTGCGCATTGATACATCGTTTATGCAGACGCGTGCGCATGTCGATGTGCATATTGCGCGCAGTATTTTCGATCCTCGCGTGAGCGGAAATATCAAGCTGAGCGGTGGCACGCTTACCTTTCCCTACAAACCATTATTGATAAGTCGTGGAAGTATCCAGCTTGTGCCAGATCAGTTGAACGATCCGCTTGTAGATCTGGTTGCTAAAAATAGGATTAAGAAATTTGATGTGACGCTGTGTGTTTCCGGCTCGTTGACTAACCATGAAATTCATCTGAGCGCATCGCCAACACTTTCTGATGAGCAAATTATGGCACTTCTTCTTGTGGGATCCCATGATGAGTCACTTAACGCAATGATGCCTGCACTTGTGATGAATAACCTGAAAAATGTGCTTTTTAGCACGAATCAGTCAACACATCTTGAGCGATGGTTTAAATCATTTACCAAACCATTTTCAATAACGCTTGTGCCAAGCTTTAGTGATCAATCAGGAAGAGGTGGATTGCGTGGTGCAGTAGAGATCGATGTGAATGATCGTTTGAAAGCAATTATTCAGAAGAACTTCAGTCTTTCAGAAGATACACGCTTTGAAGTGGAGTATACGCTTTCTGATGATATTACCATTCGTGGTATTCGTGATGAACGGCGCGATTTTGGCGGTGAAGTTGAAATGCGCTGGAAGTTTTAAGCAGACGTGTGATGCAATGAAATGAAAAAGGGAAGCGCATGAAATATATGAATATATTTTTCGGCTGGTGCTGCGTCGCTGTACACACAGCATCGGGAGGATCATTTTTTAGGCAAGAGCTGCGCACGGCATGGGTGGAGCATCATGAAGTAGTTGGGCTTCGCGCGCCTGAAACATTTGGCAAAAGTCACTTTATTATGGGATATGAGCCATCGCGTGAGCCTGCTCAAGCGCCCAAGAAAGCAGCAAAAAAAGTATCAAAATCAAAAACGAATGCGCCATGTCAGGCCTACTTTTCTCCCGATGACGATATCTGTGCGCAATTGATTTCATTAATTGAGCATGAGCGTAAGGGAATTAAAGCAGCAGTGTTTGTGTTTACTGAACCGCGCATAGCACAAGCATTGCTCGAAGCGCACAAGCGTGGAATAGCCGTCGAGGTTATTACTGATCCTGGATGTTTAAAAGAGAAGAGCAACCAAATAGCATTGTTGTGTAATAACGGTTTGTGTGTGCGCGTGTATAATGCGGGTACCAATACCGTTAAGCAAGCAAGTTTGATGCACCACAAATTTATTATTTTTGATGACAATAAAGATGGCGCATCGCTTCTTTGGACAGGCTCATTTAATTTTACCAAATCCGCATCGCGAGCGAATCAGGAAAACGTATTAGTGATAGCTGATAAGCAGTCTATTGATGCATTTAGACAACAATTTGAACGACTGAAAGAGCGGTCATATTTTTACGGCCGAGCACCTGGATTATAAGGTGCGATTTTTGGATGCAGGTACGAGAAAACAGTTTGGGAAAAACGGATTCTGTGATATTCCGGTGCCGGCGCATTAAGATAAGGTACTGAGCCGGAGGAATGCTTCATTACCACAACTCCCTCTTAGCTCCGGAACATGCTATCCCCGATTGGGAAAAAATGCAAGAATCAGTTTTTATGTGAGTGGAGCGCAAGAGGCGCGCAGATGAGTGATGAGATTTTGCATGTCTGTAGGAATTTCTTGAGCAAACTCATACAAAATGCCGTCAAAAATAAATGCAATGCCTGCAGCGTGTAGTGCTTGTCGCTCAATCAGTGACGATTTACGACTATAGAGTACGTCACCAAGCAATCCATGGCCTATAGCAGCAAGGTGAACGCGAATTTGATGTGTGCGTCCTGTGACTGGCTTTGCTTCTACAAGCGATGCATTTTCAAAATAATCTTTTACTGAATAGTGCGTAAGTGATTGGCGTACACGCTCATCGCTCTGCGCTTCAGCTATGCGATCGAAGGCCTTCATTTTAATGCGCGAAACAGGATCTCTACCGATAGG
>JAGVMI010000111.1 GCA_020053845.1 Candidatus Babeliales bacterium | reverse complement strand
GCTCATCTGATGGCTTAATGCGGTGTATAGTTTCAAGAAATGATACAAATTCATACTGCTGAGCTCGTGTGGCTACATTTGCAGTTTCTTTGGTGAGCTCAGCTCCGAACCCAATGAGCATAGCGGCAGTGAATACATCGCCCGCGCGGGCTGCAATCTCGAGGGGTGTGAATCCCATGCCCGTTACACTATTAACATTGTGATGGTATGTCTGTGCAAGTAAGGCAACAAGAGAGGGGCGCTGCTGCTCTGTCGCGAAATGAATAAGCTTCCACGTATCTATGCCGACATGATCGATTTTTTTTTGAAATTCAAGATTGGCGGTATTGGGAATGATGCTCAGGAGGGTCGTAATATCCTCCATGGAGCCTCTCTGAATACTTTGCCCCAGCAAATATTCCAGGTCTGGATTGTCTGACTCGACGAGCTGTTCGTATACATAAAACATTGCAGCATCAAAGTTCTCGCGTGTTACATGCTCAGTAAATTTCTGAAGCATCTCTTCATACTTAGTGTCTACTACGGGGCGTATGGGCTGCTTGCGTCCAGTTGCAGGCGATCTGAATACAGGAGAGTGTGAGCGTGAAGATGTGCGCGATGGTGATTGAGAGGCGTAGGGAGTGTTTGTAGGAGGCTTGGTGCCTAAATTAAGGTGCAATTCTTCAAGGTGAAAACGTAGTTCTTTTTCACTGTTGCTTGCGCAAGGAAGATTTCCCATAGAGGGGTACAGGGGCACGCCGCTTGGCTTATCTTCTTTCATGCCATGCATTGTGCTTGCTGATATGAGCAGGCCCAGAAATGCGATGTGAGGTTTCATACACAATCCTTTCACGAAGTTATCTTACATATCATGGGGTAACGATAGTCAGATACTGTGCAGACAGTGCTGTAGCACACACCATAGAACAATACGTGTAATAAAAAAAGGGGTGCGCGCGCTATGTGTTTTCTTTACAAGCTTGCGGCGATGTCTTAGCAGCCTCTTCCAAATAGCTTTGCACAGAGATTATTTCCTGAGGTATGTGAAGCTTTTGCTGTTTTTTCTCATCTATGTATCGCGTAATGAGCCTCGCAAGTTCTGCATCATGCACTGCGTACATCTGCTGAGAATTATTGGGTTGTTTTTGTGGTTGATCAAATGTTTTGTGCGCATGATTAATGAGCTTAGTAAGTGTACTTGCATGCCGTCCTGGCTTGTGCGGATAGCCTGGAGGATTTTTTTCATTGTGTGATGTAAGTATGGCATTGCCCATCACAGAGCATATGCATGCTGCAAAGAGCAAGCGCATAGCTTAAGAGCCTGCTTGAGCAAACAGAGCTTTATTTTTTTCCGCAACAAGCTTAGTGACCATTTGTGCAAGCCGCGCATTATGCGTGTGCAAAGAACTGCCCCACGCACCTTGTTCGCGTTCATGAAGCAAAAATGTATACGGAGTATGTAGGTCCGTGTGAGGTGTAGGCTTATTATCTTTAACGATGGTATCAGCAGTATTGATAGCGGATGCTGTGATGTGTACTGCACAAAGCAACACAGCTATGAAGTGCCTCATCATTATTTTCCCCTTCTTGCATGCGTGTAGAGCATGCATACTAAAGAGGCGCCTTTTCAGGCACCTCTCATATGTATTACGTGTGTGTACTTTTTATGCAGCGATATGTGCGTGCAGCCACGATGCGAGTGCGTCCTTCAAGCGTGCATCAATCGATGGTGCGCCGCCTTGAATCATGAGCTTGCTGCCGCCGCCGCGCAATCCGTGCTCATCTTTAAGCCAAGCGCTGAGCGCATCAATCTTGATACGATCTGCAATCGGCGCTGCAATGTATGCCAAAAAGAGCGCACGATTATTTTCATCTTCACTTACCAAGAAATAGATGCCAGCCTTTTTGTGCGCAAGCTGTGTTGCAATATCGCGCAATTCCTCATGCGATGTCCCACTGCCTACATTGCTATATAAGAATGGTACACCATTAATGAGCTGAGCTGATTCAAGCAATGCAGGGATGCGTGCATGCCAGAGCTGCTGCTTGAGCGTTTTCATCTGATTGGTAAGTTCGCGCATGGTATCTTTATTCTTGAGCGCAGCATCAACAACGTCTTCTTTTTTCACACGCAGTTCTGTGCTCAGTGTTTTGACGGCGTTGAATGTGTCTTGAAAAAGATCAACTGCACGTGGCCCGGTAACTGCTACGATGCGGCGATGGCCTGCAGAGAGTGCGCCCACTTCAGTGATCTTAAATACGCCAATATCACCCGTACGTGGGACGTGAGTACCGCCGCAGAGTTCCATTGAGAAGTCAGGTACGATCACCATACGTACTTGCTCGGGATTATATTTGTCGCCAAAGAATGCAAGAGCGCCACGCTTTTGCGCTTGCGCAAGCGTCATATACTCAATGCTCACAGGAATATTGAGGCGGATTTTCTCATTCACGAGATCTTCCACCTGCTTGATTTGTGCGGCATTGAGATTTTCATGATACGTAAAGTCAAAGCGCAAATAATCGGGATGCACAAGCGAACCCGATTGCTTGATATGCTTACCAAATAATTGAATAAGCGCAGACTGCAGCAAGTGCGTTGCGGTGTGATTTTTCATAGCATTGGTACGCCAGACCGGATCGACAATCTCAGTTACTTGTATGCCTAGTTCAAGATCAACCGGTGCTTTAATCTGCGCAGCAATGCGATCATTTAAGTAGCGTACGCTCATGATCTGCACACGATGCTGGCCAATGGTGAGCCAGCCCTGATCAGGAACTTGTCCGCCACCTACAATAAAGAATGGTGAACGCTTTGCTACCACGTAGCATACTTGATCAGCGGGCACATGCTCTACACGATCATGGCCAACTACAAGTGCGATAATATCAGAAGTGGTTTCCAGTTCCTGGTATCCCGTGAACTCAGTGGTTTCATGCTCTGCAAATGCAATGTGATCAAGCGGATCGTCAAGTTTTTTACCTG
>JAGVMI010000048.1 GCA_020053845.1 Candidatus Babeliales bacterium | reverse complement strand
GATCATCTGAGTCTTAAGCGTTATCATCCAATCAATCTAGAAAAGCCGCCATTTTCATTTCCTAAACCACTACTCACCATTGATGAGCAATCACTTGATGGTATGCCTGTAGAGCACAAGCGCTATTTAGCTCTATGGAAATTAGAAGATTTGCCTAATTTTTAATCACTGAGACACGCTATGAAACAAACATTAAGTCTCTTGCTTCTTGTATCGCTTGCATGCGCACAAATAGTTCACGCCGATAATCCCAAGCTTCTGAGCCAAGAAATTTTCCGCACTATTTATGCACTCAATGCATGGGGTGATACAGAATCACGCTCAGGCCCAGGATCCAATACCATTCAAACTACCGTTATACGCGTAGAGCTTCCTAAAGTTCTTGAAAAGCTGGGTACACAAGTATTACTTGATGCAGGATGTGGCGATCACTTCTGGATGGGCAAAATCCGCAATGATTTTAAGATCAAACGCTATATCGGTGTTGATGTGGTGCCAGATATTGTACTAAGCAATATGGAAAAGTACGGTGACGCCAAGCACCTTTTTATGAATCTCGATATTCTGCGCGATGAGCTTCCTGGCAATCCCGACACTATTATTTGCCGTGATGTACTTGCGCATCTGACCTTTGAAGAAATCTGGATGGCACTGCGCAACTTCAAAAAATGTGGTGCTACGTACTTTATTGTATCCACATACCCTACACGCAAAACAAATCCCGATATAGATCACAGCAGTGAATTTCACTTGTTACGCTATCGGCCATTAAATTTCCAGGCGGCGCCATTTAATTTCCCTGCCCCTCTCATGCTTTTCAACGAGAAAGACACAGAGGGCGGACTTGACGATAAAAGCTTCGCCGTGTGGCGCATAGCTGATTTGCCTATTAACGACTAAAGAATATCTCGTATTATGGTACGGTCGCGCTTGGTAAATGCCGCTCCTTTAAACCAAGCCGACCGTTATTTTTTGTTCAAAAAAAGGAGATGCTCAATGCGTATGCTCTCTATCATTTGCACATCAATTATTTTTGCAAACGTAGCTACTACTCATGCAGAACGAGAAAAAGAACTTTTCACCCAAGTATATAAAGAAGGCACATGGCAATTACTCGAGTCAAAGTCGGGGCTTGGCTCTGCGCTGACCTACACAACGCATATTCGCGAAGAACTGCCATTGATACTTAAAAAACTGAATATCAAAACACTGCTTGATGTAGGATGCGGTGATTTTAACTGGATGAAGGAGATTGATATATCATTTCTCGATGCATACTTAGGTGTCGATATTGTTGATGAGCTTATTGCCGAAAATAAACATCTTTATGAAAAAGATACTATTCGCTTTGCTGTTGCAAATGTAATCAGCGATCCCCTGCCCAAAGCTGATGCCATTTTATGCCGCTCTGTAGTATCACTTATGTTTGAAAAAGATACGCTGGCCGCACTTGCAAATATGCAAAAAAGCGGCGCAACGTATCTTCTGCTTACTACATGTCCCAAAATATCATTGAATTGTGATCTACCTGTACTTATGCGCACTACACTCTGGGCACGCCCACTCAATTTTGAGCGTTGGCCCTTCGCCTTTCCCAAACCTCTTATGATGATTAGTGAAAAAACAGAAGGCGTTGTATCTGTAGAAAAATGCCTAGGCGTTTGGCGCATGAAGGATTTGCCAGATCTAAGCGCTCATCTGCGCGCTTATTACCCGCCTACGAGCGAACAAATCCCTCAGGTTTAAGCCAGCTTCCTGCCCAATGATGTATAGCGAATGCCTCTGGCCTTTGCCATACTTCAGGCTTTTCATTGCGTTGCTCATACGAGCATGGATAGAAATAGCTTGCAGGGAATGCAATATCAAGCATACCTTGCTGTCCAGCCTTCAGAATAAATGAACGAGTGAAATGCAGCGGGCCCGTTTTTACTACAATAGGCACAATGTGCTGATTTTCTTTGATCCCTTCCACACACTGCTGCAAAACAGGATGGTTAGGTATTGCAGCAAAAAGCGCAGCCCCTAATTGCACACGGTTGGTATCAAGTGGCTGCAATCCTGTGTAGAAATCATACGTATGGTTCAGCAAATCAAGTGATTGCAAACACTGAAAATCAGTATCTACATACACACCACCAAAACGGTACACAATTTCCCACTTAATGATATCTGAACGCTCGCCAAAATTTATGGATTTATCGTAGAAAGCGCGATTAGGGAAATCAACTTTACTTACATCCATTACTACACGCGCACCTGCTTTCTTGTTGCTGCGCAAAAATTCTTCAAGCTCTGCAAAAGAATAGAACACTTTTTCGCCGCGATCGTAGTTGAGCTTATTATCTGTCCAGAATATGTGTACCCACTCAGGATGATAGTCAACCCAACTTTGGCAAAATGGTTCATATTCTGCGGGCATTTTTCCGCCAAACCACACGGTATGCAAGTATTTAGGAATCTTTGCTTGTTGCTGCACCGTTACATGGGAAAAATTATTCTTGGCATAGAGATTGCGAAACAGGGAAAGAAGTTGCTGCGATTGCCCCTGCTGCAAAACCTCTTGATAGGCGTTAGTCTGCATCGATTCATCAAAGTCTACCGTGCGTGCAGTGCACGAGAATACTTTATGCGTATCCTTTTTCCTATGTATTCCTATGTAATAAGAACTGGCAAAAATCACGCTACACGCTGCAAGCGCCAGATACGATCTATTCATTACTCATCCTTTGTAGGTGTATAAATGGTAAAAACACTGATACCCTATGCAAAGGACTGTAATTCGTCAAGAATAAAAAATGCTTGATGAGCCTATTGAGAGCGCTCATCGAGAATATCAAGTAATCAAGCAGATTGTGTATAAGGCATAAACTCATGAAATATGCGTGTATAGTAACTTTTCTATTAATTGCGCATACAACTCAGTGCATGGAGCAGCAAACCCCTGGACCAATAGATGATACAAAAGAAACACTTGATGAATTCCATGCTCGATTAAGCAAACTCACATGGGAAATGGTGGCAGTAAGGGATGCGCTAAATGAAGCAGAAGCGATTGTAAAAGAAGCACAAATTGCAGAGAACACCATACGTGCAGGAATCAATAAACTACATCCTCGAAGCACACCTTCATCTCGAGAACTCACGCTATGCCAAAGTGACCCACAACATAGCAAACAAGTTATAGAATTAGATGGTTTGTTACGAGAACAACATTGTGATGCTGCAAATTTATTAATTAGTGTAGTGCCTCGAAAGAATGAACTTGCAATGCGTCTACAGCAAATCGAATCTGAACGTAAAAATCTCATCGAGATGCTCAAAGAGTCTAGCTCTCCTTCAATTTCACAACGCGCACTCGATTTACTCCTATCGCCATTTCAATGATCATTCCAATGCTCAGTAGCTTCATAGTTTTGCACTTGGCGAAACTCTGATGTTCTAAATTTTGGCGGCATCCATGTTTTAGCCCAATAATGCACCGCAAATGCGCCTTGTGCAGTCCATGCTTCAATGTCACGTGGGCCGTTAACTGCCATAGCAGCAAGTGGATAAAAATAGTTCACGGGCAGTGCAACATCACGACTATCAAATTTGCCCGCGCACATAAAAAAACTACGAGTAAAATGGCTCGGCCCAGTTTTTGATGGAATGCCTCTGCGATGCCAATCATCTTGGATGGTGTAAATACAATGCGCAATAAGCGGATGGCGTGGACGCGCACCAAAAATCGCCATGCCTATCTGCAGATAATGCGTATCGAGTGGCTGCATCCCTGCATAAAAATCATACGTGTAGTGAAGAATATCAAGCGGGCGCAGGCATGCACAATCAGCATCTACATACACACCGCCGTAACGGTAAATAATTTCATAGCGTGCAATGTCTGCTTTGAGCGCGTAATTCCAGGCCTCATCAAATTTCTGGCGATTAAACAT
>JAGVMI010000034.1 GCA_020053845.1 Candidatus Babeliales bacterium | reverse complement strand
TCAAAAGAGTTACAGCAAAAGCTTACGCGCCACAAGCCAAGCACTATTGCTCAAGCAGCTCTCATTCCGGGCATGACTCCTGCTGCACTCTCGCTACTTATCTTTCGTACACGAGAACTTGCAAAGAAAAAAGAATGGCTCGCAAAAAAAGAACGCACTGCATAGCATATGCATCACAATGCGAGCAGTAAAAAGGCCTGGATCCAACTCCAGGCCTTTTGTATTTTCATACCACTATGATTAGTGAGAATTAGAGCTTAATGATGCAAGCCAATACGTGGAAACGTACTTTACCGCAAGACCTGCTGCCACAACACCTATTATGACGGCTGTTGGCCCGGTTAATACACTAAACCATGCTTTTTGATCTTTATGCGCATTGCATTCTTGCTGCGCACTTTCAATAGCAGCGCATTCAACTTGCCTACAACAGGCACGTATAAGTGGCGCGTAGGCAGGAGCAGACAGCTCAGCTTCCGTAACTTTTGCTTCAGGTAATGCTTCGTGCTCTTGCAGCTTGGTAACAGGTGGCACATCTTCTTTGTCATCTTTGCCAGCAGTGCACGAGCATCGCACTTCTTGAGCAAGATCGCATGATATATCATCCATAGGCAGCTCATCTGCATAAGCACATGGTGTGGTGCGCAGCTCATTATCTTGTATACCTTCATACGGATGTTCATCATCAACAGTTTCAAAAAGCCGTATTTCTTGGGCACAGATTGCACGTTCCTGCATTGCACGCACTTCTTGTTCTTGCATTGCCATTTCGTTAAGCAACTCAGCTTCATCATCAATTTCTTCAGCCATTGCCACTTGTTCACAAGGCTGCGCATCTTGCATATCTTCCATAATGTGTGCAAATGCATGAGGAGCAAATGATATTACCACCTTTCTTACGCCAACTATTGTCATACCTTGCCGCACGCTGCCCATTATTTCATTTGCCTTAAAATCTATTGCTCCAACTACTAAGGGCACAATTCCCGATTCTCTTTCAAAGAAAATAGAAATGCTCTCAATGAGTGCGTCAGGAGAAGTGGAAGCAAGAGTAATCGTATCGGCATCAACAAAGGTATCAACGAATGCTATTGATGGTGCTTCTAGGTATACATCTACTGATCTGAGAATGCTATTGCTAAATGCAAGCGACGTGCCCGAACTAAGTGCAATGCTCTCGACACCCTCTATGTATGCTCCCTCATGATGCATTGATTTACTAGATCGGAAGCATAGAGCTTTACCGCGATTCTGGGACATTCTATCCTGCCACGCTTCAAGTTCGGTGTAATAACGGAATGCATAGCGCTCACACTCAGGCGTAAGCCTCATGGAGCCTATAGCAATATTACCCTGCGCATCAGCGCTCAGCGATATACCTTGAGAATGTGTATTGTCATACACGAGCACTTGGTTTGACTTAAGTACTTCATTGATGTCTTGGCCATTAATCGTTACCGCTTGAGCAACATTAGCGCAGGAAAGGGATAACATAAGTATAAGCACCGCGTATTTCATAACGACAATCCTTTTTTTATGTAAATGAATGATGATGAAATATAATTGGTGGCAGAGCAGCGTATCATGCACCTAGAAAAAAACCTATACTCATCCACAGAGGTAAATTTCAGACGATTCTGCTAAAAAAGGATGTATCATGCTCTATATCATTTTGTTGCTGAGCGCCCTTCAATTCGCTCGTCAGGCTACCGCTCAAGAGATGGCTACAGAAATATCTCAGATAACTCCCACAAAGAAAGTATCGCGCATTACTAATGGGATACAAAAGAAAGATCTTGCATACTACAAGTTCTTCTCAAACCATTATCCTGCAGTATTTACCATCAGTGTAAATGGCGCACCCATAAGCGAAGGTGAAACCATTGCTACCTATGCAAAAACACTCGATATTGAATATCACTATGAATGGAAAACTCCTACGGGTAAGCGCATTAATACCAAGCACGTGCGCTACACATTACCTATACAAACCTCCGATTTTACTATTAATTTCTCAGGCTGGCATGAAGATGAGCGCATTGTAATTCCAGGAGCTCAAAAAATGACTCAAGAAACTGAAATATAGCGCCTTTGCTTTTGATACAATGCACGTTAGGCTTATTTCTGCACAACACATATTTGTATCCGATGAAAAGGAAACTCGTGAGCGCACCTCTTTTGCATGTATGTGGACCTATTGCTATTCACAGTTTTGGCCTTGCAATAGCAGCTGGCGCATTTCTTTTTATGACACTCATGCGACGCGATCCAAAAGCCCGTGCATTGCACATTGACGAACATCTACCCAATATTCTTTTTGTAGGCATCCTCGCAGGAATAGTAGGGGGTCGAGCGCTCTATTTTCTGACTGAGCAAGAAGCATCATTTTCGTTGTATGATTTTCTTGCCTATTGGGACGGAGGCTTTTCTATTCTAGGTACCATTATTGGTATTTTTGCCATTGTACCCTGGTATGTGCGTCATCTTGGCATACCCATTATCCCTTTCCTTGATATCGCCACCATATACGCACCTCTGTTACAATCAGTATCGCGCATTGGCTGCTTTCTAGCAGGATGTTGTTATGGGGCTCCTACGAACTATCCTTGGGGCGTTGTATATACTGATCAGCAGGCAGCGGCTCCACTAGGCATACCTATTCATCCCACCCAAATATATAGTTCGCTCCTGCTGCTTGCTATCTTCGCTTTTATGTACTTTTATGCTCGCCATCGTTTTAAAACTACCGGCGCGCTCACATTAACCTATCTGATGCTCGTAAGTGCAGAGCGGTTTATTGTTGATTTCT
>JAGVMI010000061.1 GCA_020053845.1 Candidatus Babeliales bacterium | reverse complement strand
GTAAAGGCTCAGTACAAGAAGTTATTCCTGTAAGTGGCAACTGTGCAGTCAAGATAACAACTTCTTTGTATTATCTGCCAAACGATATCACCATCCAAGGCACGGGCATTGAACCAGATTTTAAAATAGAGCGCACCATTCCTGCAACTGAGCAAATGCAATGGTTCACTAAGTATTATGGCCGAGAAAGCGCACTGGAAAACTACATCAAGCCTACGGGCGACACACCTGCGAGCGTGCCCGCAACAGATGCCGCTAAAAATCAAGATCAAAGTGCTTCACGACGCTGGATAGAGCGCGCAAAGCTCATGCTGCAAACAGATAATCAACTGCGCGAAACGATTGCACTTATTAATATGTTTGATAGTGCACGTAAAGTATGCCCTGATTTGGTAAAAGACAGGCAAAGCGCTATAAGATTTTTGGGAAGCCAATTTATAGCTGATGATGCTTTACAAATAGAAGAAGTAAAACCATAGCAATAGAGCTTTTGACAGCGCAGATTGATAAACCTAGACTGTGCACCATCGTTATGACTGCTTTTAAAGGGAAGTATGTTCTATGAATCTGCGCTTTTTATTTTTTGTACTCACTACATGTACATGGTTTACCACCAGCCCGCATGAAGGAAAATTATCTCCACGCGCAGCTTTTGAATGGATTAAAAGCAAAATTCCAGGAAGTGCCTCTGAAAAAGCAGCCGGAGAAAATGTTGAGCTACTCACGTGTGGCGACTTAGAACAGATTATTCCTAGTATTTCCAAGACGGCTCAAGATCTCGCAGCTGCTATAAGCAATTGCCAGTTTACTGTAGAGCAACCTACAGGGGATAATGCTGGAATAGATCCTAATAAGTGCACTATTATGGCAACATGCAATAAGCACAAGTCATCTTTTGATTTAGTTTCATTGGTGGGCAGCTTAATTGCTCGATCTAGAGAAAGCGTTGAATGTATAACGAAATTATTTACAGCTATTACCCCTACCCAGATTGCACTTACGGAAACATTGCTTCGGATTGACGCCTGCATGCAGCCGCCCTTTGCATCTCAATGTGCTCTGTATTCAAACTATTCAATGATCACATGGCTCAGCAGTCGAAACTCACTGCAGCCGCTGTTTAATACCCTAGACAGCGATGGTAACAACGCACTACATCACGTATCCAATCCAGAATGCGCCGAATTGTTAATTAAAAATGGCACATCTGTAAACCATGCAAATAGTGAACAAGATACTCCTCTTCACTCTGCAGTTCACGAAGGCAATGCTGGAGTAGTAGCAACATTGCTCATACATGGAGCAGACCCATTCAAATCTAATAATGCTTCGCAAATTCCACTTCAACGTCTTGGACGCGGTTGCTTGGGAGCCCTGCAAGCACTTATGCTTTATTGTCCCCAAAGCACAATCAACAAAAAAGATATGCATGGCAGAACTGCTCTTCACAACATAGTTTTCGTAAAAGGTTGTGTATCAGAAAAAATACTTGCCGCAGAAGCATTACTAAGGGCGGGCGCAGACGTTACCATTGCCGACAACAATGGCAGTACTCCTGTAGACCTCGTTAAACGATACGGACCAACTTCAGGCGCAGCTGACCTCATCAAGTTTTACGAAGATCGGAACATAGCTTCCAAAAACACCAAAAAGCATTCAAGGAAAAAATCGCGCAAAAAGAAAAGAAGCTCTTCAGCTATTGCAAAATCCAATGATTCTATAACTGAAAAAGACACTATTACAACACGAGTTCATCGCTCTCACTCTACCCCCACCAACATCAATGGGCACAATGATAGCATTGAGTGGAAGAGCGGTAGTGCATGGGACGAAGAAAGTCCTATATCTCAAGCTCTTGCCGAAGATCCTTGTGAAAAACCACTACTCAACAGTCACTGATTTAGCAAGATTACGCGGCTTATCAATAGGCCGATTAAGCTGCCGCGCAATCGAATAGACAAGAAACTGCATAAGTCCCGTCATTGCCAATTGCCCGAGTAACGACCGTGTAGGTGGCACCACAAAAGAAGTATCTGCAAGCGCGCGTAGTTCATCTTGGCCTTCAAATGCAAATGCTATGATTTTGCCGTTGCGCGCCTTCACTTCTTGTGCATTTGAAAGCAATTTTTTGTAAATTACAGGATCCTGATGCGAGAAGATGAATACGGGCGTCTTTTCATCAACGAGTGCAAGCGGTCCATGCTTGATTTCACCTGCCGGATAGCATTGCGAAAAAATGTACGCAATTTCTTTAAGCTTGAGTGCAGCTTCCATTGCAAATGGATAGCTAATGTGTCTGCCAAGAAATATTGCTTGCGTATAGTGCGCATACATAGGCGCAATAGTAGCAACAATATCACGACGATAATTTTCGATAGTATTTTCAAGAATCTCCGCGCACACAAGCAGATCATGCTCTGCCTGCTCCATACGCTGTTGCGTTATAATGCCTTTTTGCAGCGCAATGCGGTGAGAAAGCCAGTACAGCACAGTTAACTGCGTAGAGAATGCTTTAGTAGAAGCAACTGCCACTTCAGGCCCTGCTTGCGTAAGTAAAAAGCCTCCAGCCTCACGCACAAGCGTACTTGACGCTACATTAGTAATGGCTACAGTAGGCTGCTTCGCTCCATTTAAAAGGCGTAGCGCCTCAAGCGTATCTGCCGTTTCTCCTGATTGCGACATGGCAAGATAGCATGTTTGCTCTTCAGGAAAAAAGTGGGAATAGCGAAACTCAGATGCAAGATGCACACGTGCTGGTATAAGGCAAATATCTTCAAAGAAAAATTGACCTATGCGCGCTGCATGCCAAGAAGTACCACATCCAATAAGATTGATTTTGTTAAGGCGCTCGACATAATCACTCGTAAGCCCTACATATTCCCAAATAGAATTGGGCGAAGCTGCATTGATAGTGCGTAAGAAATTTACTGTCGAATGAATAGCATTTTTCTGCTCATAAATTTCTTTGAGCATAAAATGCTCATATCCTTGCTTTCCTTGCTCATCCCAACTGATATCAAGATCTTGTACCGTCACAGGCAGCGTTTTACCCTGAAAGTCGTACAGTTCTATGAGATCTTTGCGCATGAGCACAAAACTTTCGTCAGGGACAAAAAGAACTTTTTTAGTTTTGCCTGCAAAAGCGAGCGGGTCAGATGCTACAAACATTTCATCATCACCGATCCCAATACAGAGCGGCGAACGCTTGCGCACAAGCAGCATCAAATCAGGATGATCTTGAAATATACATACAAGTGCGTATGCGCCCTCAAGACGATTCACCAAATCGACTACTGCACCCTTAAACGTTTCGTGCGCCACCAATAACGCTTCAAAAAAATGCGCTACCGTTTCCGTATCAGTTTGAGAATGAAAGAAGTGGCCGCCGCCTTCGAGTATTTTGCGCAGGTCGTAATGATTCTCAATAACGCCATTGTGTACAATGGCTATTTTTTGTTCGCAATCAAAGTGCGGATGCGCATTTTCGCGTGTCGCTGAACCATGGGTGGACCATCGGGTATGCCCAACCCCCACAAAGCCATCGATCGGATCTTGATTAAGGCGATCAACAAGATTGCTGAGCCTTCCTGAGACTTTTGCCCACGCAAGCCGTTCCCCGCGATCGGTCAGACAAGCGAAGCCTGCTGCGTCATACCCACGATATTCAAGGCGGGATAAGCCATCGATAACATACGACTTACTATGATTTTTTCCTATATACCCAACAACGCTACACATCCTTTTTTTCCTAATAAAAAAAGCTGCGTGAACCTCTCATATGAAGGATCACGCAGCAATAATAATCTGATTTCGCAGCGTTTAGCGTTTTACAAACTGGAAGCGTCTGCGTGCGCCACGGCGGCCGTATTTTTTACGTTCTTTCTTGCGAGAATCAACGGTTAGAAGACCGTTTTGTCGCATCAACGGGCGAATTGTTTCATCGAGTTCAGTAAGCGCGCGTGCAATGCCAAGCTTAATGGCATCTGCTTGACCAACTTTACCGCCACCACATACATTCGCTTGAATGTCGTAGTTCAAACCAACAGGGTATACTCTGAAGGGCGTGGCTGCCGCATCGCGAGTGATTTTTGTATCAAAATACTCGCTTGAGTCTGTCCCGTTAACAACAATTTTACCTGCTCCGCGGCGTACCCACACACGGGCAACAGCATTCTTTCTGCGCCCCACTGCATGAGCAAGCGGCGCTTGCTGAGTTTTGGTAGTGGTCTTTTTTTGTGCCATTGTCTCTTGAAAGCCTCGTTTTAGGGCCTACCGACTAACTTGTAACTTGATTATTTTAGCCCGTTTTTTACAAACGGAACACCCATTATCCTAGCCAAAGAAGGGTAAAAAGTCAAAGCAGCATCTGCTACTCAACACCCTCTACTTCCATAAGGTCTATGGAGCCGATGATCGGATTTGAACCGACGACCTATTGATTACGAATCAATCGCTCTACCAACTGAGCTACATCGGCATGCTAACTAGCACATATGTCAGTGTATTGCCCGAGAGTATAGCACAGTTTTTCGCCTACCGCCAAGCTTCACAAATCTGCAACGGCCTCTTTTTCTAGCTCCGTTCCTCATATGCTTCTTGACATACTAAGCAGCGAGCAGCGTCTGGATAGGATTTAAGCCTTTTGTCCGAGATGTTTTGACCACAATCCATGCATACACCATAGCTACCGTCTTCAAGCTTATCAAGCGCTCTAACCGTACGCCGATATTCTTCGGTTTCTGCCGACTGAAGCGAGCTGCGCAACGACTCCATAGTAGAAGTCAGGGCCTGATCGCCCGGATCTTGTACTTGGTCGTCCGTAATACGCTCACGCGAAAGCTGAATTAGCTGCTGCTCGAGCTCCATTTTTCTTTCAAGAAGCTGTTTTTTGATAGCAGCCAAGTTGTTTTTTGAATCACTCACCCCGTTTTTTCCTCTTTTTTTTGAAGAATTGCTGCAACAATTGCGATGCGTCTTGCTCGCGCAGACCGTGCATAACGAGCAATGCGTCCCTCTTGTATACCCGAGAACCGTCATTATTGTCAAGCCGATACCCAAAGAGGGGTGAGGCAGCTGCGTAAACCACTCCTGAGAGTCTGCTGAGCTTGATAAGTCCCATACACATGGTACACGGCTCAAGCGTTACATAAAGCCAGCACCCATCAAGCCGCCAATCATTTTTGCGCTTGGCCGCCTTGGTTATGGCAAGCACTTCAGCATGAGCTGACTGAGTTTTTTGGGACTCTACTTTATTGTAGGTACGAGCAATAATAGTACCTTGTTCATCTACAATTACTGCGCCAATGGGCACTTCGTCTTTGCAGAATGCTTTTTGTGCTAATTTAAGCGCTTCATTCATAAAGAATGAATGCTCTTTTTCTTCAAACACGGTGTGCTTTCCCCCTACACCCATAGTCCCTTACCCGAACACACATGACTAAGATCATGCTTTGCCCGAGGTAGCAAAAATGCTGTTTATTATTTAGACTAAATGAAATCTTTTTTAGTATAGCACAATAGGGTATATATTTAAGATCTGCAATGATCATTGCCCCTTAATAACCCGCCACTCAACGGTACAATATCCGGAGGAAGCGTATATGGCCAACAATGACGCTACTAAAAAGCAAGAATATGGAGCCCAAGCCATTCGTGTCATGGAGGGCCTCGAAGCAGTTCGCAAAAGACCTGCTATGTATATTGGCTCAACCGGACCACAAGGCCTCCATCATCTTGTTTACGAAGTTGTCGACAACTCTGTTGACGAATCGTTAGCAGGGTACTGCAACAACATCGTTGTTATGCTCCACGAAGACGGTTCATGCTCCGTAGAGGATAATGGCCGTGGTATTCCTACCGACATTCATCAAGGTGAAGGCATCTCTGCTGCTGAAGTAGTATTAACCAAACTGCATGCCGGCGGCAAGTTTGATCGTGATAGCTATAAATTCTCCGGTGGTTTGCACGGGGTAGGTATTTCGGTAGTAAACGCTCTTTCTGAGTGGCTCAAGCTGACTATCTTCCGCGATGGTAAAGTACACGAACAATCGTACGAACGTGGTAACGCTCTTGACCGTCTGCAAGCTACTGGAAGCACTGACAAGCGCGGCACCCTGGTGCGCTTCAAACCAGACCCTCAGATATTTCAAGAAACTACTGATTTTAGTTTCGATATTCTTTCTGCACGCTTGCGCGAACTTGCGTTTCTCAATAAGGGCTTACGCATTTCTATCACAGATGAGCGCAATGATAAGCAGCATGAGTTTTTGTTTGAAGGCGGCATCATTTCTTTTGTTCAACATATTAACAAAAAGAAAACGCCACTTTTTGATGATGTAATCCATTTCGAACAAACTGATGACAAAAATATTCTTGAAGTAGCCCTACAGTATAATGATGGATATGGCGAGCAACTTTTCTCGTTCATCAACAACATCAACACCGTAGAAGGCGGTACACACGTATCTGGGTTTCGCTCTGCACTTACCAAAATTTGCAATAAAAAAGGCACTGAGCTTGGCATATTAAAAAATGGCGAAGTATTCTCGAGCGAAGATGTACGCGAAGGCCTCGTAGGCGTCATTAGCATGAAGGTGCCAGAGCCTCAGTTTGAAGGTCAAACAAAAACCAAATTGGGCAATAGCGAAATTAAAGGCTTGGTAGATTCCTGGTGTTTTGGTTTCTTCGATCAATTGTTTGAAGAAAATCCATCACTGGCGAAAAAGATTCTGCAAAAAGCGGTAATTGCTATGAATGCGCGTGAAGCTGCACGCAAAGCACGCGATTTGACACGCCGCAAAACAGTGCTTGAATCTGCTATATTGCCCGGCAAATTAGCAGATTGTGCAGAAGAAGATCCTGCTCAGTCAGAAATATTCATCGTTGAGGGTGATTCTGCAGGCGGCTCGGCAAAACAAGGCCGTGATCGCAACAATCAAGCAATCTTGCCTCTCAAGGGTAAAATTCTTAACGTTGAAAAAGCGCGCCTTGATAAAATTCTCTCAAACGAAGAAATTAAAGCGCTTATTGCTGCTATCGGTGCGGGCATAGGCAAAGAGTTTGATACTGAAAAAGCACGCTATCACAAAATTATCTTGATGACTGACGCTGACGTGGATGGCTCACACATTCGTACGTTGCTGCTCACCTTCTTCTTCCGCTACATGCGTCCGCTTATTGAAAAAGGATATTTGTATATTGCTCAGCCACCTTTGTATAAAGCAAAAATTGGTAAAAAAGAGCAGTATCTCAAAGATGATCGTGCACTCAAGCAATTCTTACTTGAATGGGCACGCGAGCAGACAGAGCTTACTGTAGGCGATAGCCGCGTTGAAACATCTGCATGGCACGCTCTCCTTGATGAGCTTGCAAAATATGATGAGCGCATTGCGCAAGTCGGCGCGCGCTTCAGACTTACACTCGATCAGTGTCATCGCTTGGTAAATGCATTACGCAAAAGCCCCTGGGATAAAAAAGATGGCGAGGCACAGCTACTGACTATGCTTGAGGTTACTTTCAAGCATCATCATGTAATTTTTGAAGATCGTATTGCTGATGCAAGCGAAGCAGAAGTAACTCCCGCGCGCTTTGTATTCAAACGATTCAACCATGGTTTTGAAGTGCCGCTAGGCTTTTTCACCTCCCAGGAAGTACGCGATCTGCTCACACTTCTTGAGCCGCTGGCGATACTTGAAGAAAATACATGGCAATTGAAAGTAAGTGAAAAAGAACGCCAGCTTGAAGGATCAAGCGTTATCACACTGATCCATGCAGTAAACACTATTGGCAAGCCATACATGAACATCCAACGCTATAAGGGTCTTGGTGAAATGAACCCTGAGCAGCTGTGGGAAACTGCTATGGATAGATCAACGCGCACGCTGCTGCGTGTCAACATCGAAGATGCGCTTGAAGCTGACCGCTGGTTTACCACCCTTATGGGCGATGATGTTGCCGGCCGCAGACATTATATTGAAAAATTTGGGCAATTTGCTAGAAATCTTGATGTGTAACAACAGCTATTTTTGATAAGCCGATTTGTCTAAAGAAAGAGTATAATGAACACCTTATCAGTAATTAAGGCAGTAATCCACGCATGTCGTGGGTTACTGCTTTTGGCTACCATTGCTTCATCCCATATCATTTGCATGTCTGATAGCAAAGAAGATCCCTGCCCTGAGTTTACTCATCGAAAAGAACGCGGCTCTCAGCAACGTGATAAAAAACGTGAGAAGAAATCTACATGCCGTGCACACAAGTATGTTATCGGCGCATCTCATCACCCGCACACACAGAAAAAAAAGTTACACGGGAAAGGTAAGAAAGCTTACCTGTCACCTCAAAACGCTATTTCAAAAGCCCAACAAGATGTGGAACAGTTAATTGCTCAACAAGAATGGGAAGATGATTTTGAAGTACGCACTTATGCTGACACCCTTAAAAGACTTCAAAGAATGTCTGAGAATGAGCACTATCAAACGGTTCAAAACGCCTTAGAAAAACCATGGACTCTACCAGATAACATTGATTTATCATTTTTTGATTACTGCAAATACATAGCAGCTACACTTGATGCAATAGAAAACTTGCCTAATCCCCAATTTCTTAATGCCACAGTAAAGCATTTGCGGTATATTGCCGGCAAGCAGATCGTACATGTTCCCCACGATAATCGTGAGCAGATTGAAATACTTCCCATTACAAAGTAAATCAGCCAACTAAGCTTATCAGTCCCTTAAGAGACTGCTATACTCATTATTAATAGCAGCTTTTAGGGGATTTTTATGCCTGTCAGCCGGGTGCATAAGTTCATTGCACAGCACAATCTTATTCCCGATGATTCAACAGTTATCCTGGGCCTTTCAGGTGGGCCTGATTCTGTGTTCCTTTTTCATGCGCTCCTTCCCCTGCACAAAGCAGGAAAGCTCACCCTTATTGCTGCTCACTTTGATCATGGCTGGCGAGCCGAATCGCCAAAAGACGCTCAATTTTGCCGTGAGCTGGCGCAAGCGCATGGCATTGAGTTCGTGCCTGGGCACGCTCAAGATTTTAAGCCAGCGCGTAAATCTAATGGCTCTAAAGAAGAACTTGGTAGGCTCCTGCGCCGTTCATTTTTTGATCAGCAGGTTACAACTCGCCCAGGCGCTCTTATTGCGCTTGCACATCATGCAGACGATCAACATGAAACCTTCTTCATTCGCCTACTGCGCGGCAGTGGAATCACTGGTTTGACTGGTATGAAACCAAGAATGGGATCTTATGTGCGTCCCTTACTTGAAGTTTCAAAGCAAGAAATTCTTATCTATCTCGAGCACCATGCAATTCCCTATGTAATAGACGCCACTAATGAATCCCCATTGTTTTTACGCAATCGTATTCGCCATACATTGCTTCCCGCTCTTGCTCAATGCGACACACGGTTTGAGCGCACGATGCGCAATACTATGCGCAAATTAAACGAAGCTGACGAATTCATTAACTTCATGTGCGAGCAAACCGCTCAAAAGGCAATTATATCTACTGAAGGTAAATGGTTGCTTGATACTGCGTACATCACCGGTGTACATCCTGTACTACAGCATCGCCTTATTCTTAAATGGCTGTGCGCATATGGCGTACCCTTCACCCCCACCGATGCGTTTTTTGCTGAAATACATAAATTTCTTTTTGCTTCTGAGCGCACTGCACATGCCATTCATCATGAGTGGCGTATTGTAAAACATAATCAATGCGCATATATTGAGCTCACCCAAGCGCATACTCGATAAGCATATATCGCTCGCACTCACAAATTCATTTCCCACAATCGGCCGATTCGATTACCCTGAAAAAAAGATGCGCCGTGAAGCAAGAGGGTATGTACATGCAAATGTCAGTCAAAAGACGCGCGAAAATTGCTGCGATACTTGCTTCATTACTCGTTAATGGCATCGTGGTATATCTCATGCTTGGCCAATGGCTTGAGCAAAGCTCTCTTGCAGCTCTTATTCACCAGCTACTCAATGAAAGTACTGCTGTACAAAGCATACAAGATCCGCAGTACGCACAGAATATGCCTGCGCAACAAGCGCAACCAACTCCCGCGGCAGATGATGAGGATGATTGGGTTACCCTTGTTACAGCTCAAGGCTCACAGGATGATAGTACTGCGTGCGTAGTATGGGATGATCCCCATGTAGCAGACAGCAGCGTAGATCAAAGTTCCGCTGCTACTGAGCAGGAAGAAGCTGATAGTGACGTATCAGAAGAGATATCTCAAGAAAATGATCCGGCACTCGATACGCCCGATATTACCCAACAAGAAAACGACAGTGCCGCTCACATCTACGAACCTGAAGAGCCCGAGCCAACCTTCATGCTCAACGATGCAATTGAGCAGCTACCGCCAGCACAAGCTCCTCCATCTGCTCAACCATCTAAGAAAAAACGTACAAAAAAGAAAAAGAACGCCAATACATCATTTACACTCAATGATCTTGTAAATGGCTTTGTAAATTCTGCACCAATACCTGCATCAGGCTATGCAGACGGTGGCTCAAGCACCAATATGCAAGGATCCCATGCAGGCAAAGCAAGTATTAAGCAGATCATGACACGTCACTACTTAGAAAAAGTGTTTAATGCATTGCAAAACTCATTCCGCGTCAATAAAAGCCGCTTGCGCGCAATGCCAACCATGTATAGCAACAAGCAAGCAAGTATTGGCATGGCGCTCGATAAAAAGGGCAACATTATGCATCTTGAATTGATCGATACATCATCTGATTTTGAACTTGATCAGTTTCTGCTTTTTGTGTTTAAAGACGCACAAGGCACCTACCCCACCATTCCTGACGCCATGGAAGTTGAATATTACCCCGTGATGTACAACAATGTGTTGGGACTCTTACAAGGCAGTTTCTCTATGGCAACCGTATCTCGCGTTTCAAACGGGCCGCCACCACCAATCAGAACAAAAAACTTTCCCTAATAAATAATGCTGTGCTAGCGTAAAGCAGATGAAGCGAGCGCGTTTAAACGCGGAAGGAAGCGTAGTATGAAACACTCCCTCATCATATGTGCAATAGCACTCTATTCTGGTCATCAACTACTTGCCAAAGATCCATTACAAGGTGGATCAGTATCTGTCGAATCGATATGGCATGAAATCAAAAAAAGCACTGCTGGTTCTAAAATATTTGGTGAAGAATGGGTACTTGTAGGCAACATCACCTTCAAGAAAAAAGCTAAAGAATGGGTTAGCCTTTCAAAGATTAATCTCAAGTGGCATGGCGCATATCTTGAAAATTTACTCGGCTCACTCTACCGCAAAGCACCTGATAAAGAGTTTCTAGATCGGAAGAGCGTCG
>JAGVMI010000077.1 GCA_020053845.1 Candidatus Babeliales bacterium | reverse complement strand
GCTCTTCCGATCTATCGGCAAGGATATCTATGCTATCGATTTTGAATTTGATCAAAAGAATATTCAGTTCATCCAATGGTGCTTTATTGATGACAGCGCTTGCGTTTCTGGCTGATGTATTTCCTCCAGGCTCAGGTGGCTAAGGCTTTATTCCAAAATTACCACAATTGAAGCTGTCTCACAACAGCGCAGCTTGAATTAAAAGGCTTTTTTTGATGTCTGATGAGCTGAAATATAAGCTTGAGCGTGCAATGGCCGTTATTGAACGGTTGCGCGAGGCCACAGCTAGTATGGTTCAGCCTGCATCAGCGTCAATAGTACAGCAGTATGGCAGGGATCCATTCCTTGTGCTTATTAGCTGCTTGCTGAGTTTGCGCACCAAAGATAGCACTTCATTGCCGGCTTCATGCCGGCTTTTTTGTCTCGCAAAAACGCCTCAACAGATGCTTGAACTTAGCTCGGGCGCCATAGAAAAAGCTATCTACCCTGTTGGTTTCTATCGCGTGAAGGCACGTACTATTCACACTATCTGCCAAGATCTTATTGATCGTTTTGATGCGCAAGTTCCCTCAGGTGAAGATGATCTACTTTCGCTCAAGGGGGTAGGGCGCAAGACTATGAACTTGGTACAAGCCGAGGGGTTTGGGCTACCAGCAATTTGTGTGGATGTTCATGTGCATCGCATTGCCAATCGCCTAGGGCTTGTTACAACAAAAAATCCAGACGAGACCGAGAAAGCACTTAAAGCACTCTTACCCCAGCATCTCTGGGCAGAATGCAATCGAGTCTTTGTTATGTGGGGTCAGAATGTGTGCGTCCCCATTAGTCCCTTTTGCTCACGCTGCGTAGTGGCTGATGTATGCCCGCGTGCAGGGGTAAAACGCTCTCGTTAATCAATTATTAATTATAAAAGGGTACATGATCAATTCATGTACCCTTGTTTTGTATTACATCAATAATGCGAAAAGCTTAGTACACGCTTTCCTTTTTGGCGCGTGCAATAAAATCATTGCGGCTAATGCCAAACTCCTGCTTGCCATCGACATAGCGGAGCGTAACGGTATTATTTTCAACTTCTTTCTTACCAATTACCGCCATCCATGGAATCTGCTGCAGTTGTGCAGTTTTAATTTGTCCTGCAATAGGATCGGATGATTCATCGATTTGTACGCGGATGTCTTGCGCAAGCAGTTCATGTACAAGATCGCGTGCGTATGCTTTTTGATCATCGGTAATGGTAAGCACCTTAACTTGCATTGGTGCAATCCAGAAAGGAAGCCTGCCTTTGTAGTGCTCAAGCAAGATAGCAAAAAAGCGCTCAAATGATCCGTAGATTGCGCGATGGATCATAACAGGGCGAGCCTTAGTGCCTGCAGGGGTGATGTAGCTGAGATCAAAGCGTTCTGGCATGAACAAATCGAGCTGTACAGTTCCGCACTGCCATTCGCGGCCCATAGAATCTTCAATACGAAATTCTATTTTAGGCGCATAGAAAGCACCATCGCCTTCAGCGATAGTGTATGCAATGCCTGCATGATCAAGCGCATTTTTTAGCGCGCTGATTGCCTTTTCCCACGGCTCGTCTCTACCAAACGCTTTTGCAGGACGAGTTGAAAGAGCAACTTTGATATTCGCAAAGCCAAATTTAGCAAGAACTTCTTGCACCATCACAATTGTTTGATGCACTTCATGTTCTATTTGCTCAGGCGTGCAATAGATATGCCCATCATCAATGGTGAATGAACGTGCTCTAAAAAGGCCATGCAAAACGCCTGAGAGTTCGTGGCGATGCACCGCGCCAAATTCAGCAAGGCGCAATGGCAGTTCGCGATATGAGCGAGGGCGTTCTTTATACACTAAAATTGAGCCCGGGCAATTCATTGGTTTGATTGCAAAGTGGCGTTCATCGATGTTTGAGAAGTACATGTTATTTTTGTAGAAGTCATAGTGTCCTGATTGCTTCCACAAATCTTCGCTGAGCATGGTTGGCGTGGATATTTCCTGATATCCAGCGCGCTGCAATTTCTTGCGCAGAAAATCAGTCATAATATTGAGTACTGTTTTGCCATGTGCATGAAAGAAGGGGAATCCAGGGCCTTCTTCATGAAATGAAAACAGATCAAGTTCTTTACCAAGGCGGCGATGATCGAAGCGAATGGCGTCTTCGCGTCTTTGTATGAACTGATCAAACGATTCTTTATCGTAAAAAGCTGTTCCGCTGATGCGCTGCAGCGCTTGATTATTGCGATCAGCACGCCAATATGATCCTGATACCCCGAGTAACTTAAAATGTTTAATGTTACCCGTACGCATCACATGGCCGCCTCTACACAGATCGTAAAACTCGCCCTGGCGCGCTATACCGACGGTATCGCCCTCAATGCTATTAATGAGTTCAAGCTTAAAGGGATTGTTGTGATACAGCTTGCGTGCGTCATCTTTTGACATCTGCTCGTGAGTAAGCGGCAGATTGCGTTTGCTAATTTCGCGCATGCGCTCTTCAATGATGGGCAGATCATCCTGAGTAAAATTACGCTGCGGCAAGAAGTCATAGAAAAAACCATCTTCAGTAGCTGGTCCGATAGTCATGAGTGTGTCTGGAAAAAGCTCGCTGACAGCGTGTGCAAGCAAGTGCGCAGCTGAGTGGCGTAATACAGAAAGATCTTTTTGATCAGGACGTTGCATAGGAGATCCCTTCTTGAAAAACCAGGGGAGAAGAACGCTGGTAAAGCGGAATATCAATAATTAAGAACAAGGCAAGATAGTGAAAATATAGATAGACCCCTCACACGGGGGTGGTGATAGTAGCGAATGTGTGTATGTGCGAGTAGAACGTGTTTTTGAGCATATGTGCGTCACGTAATTACGAGCGTAACAAATATCACTACACTACGAGAGAATCGAATATTTCGGCTATTTTGTCAAGAAAGGCTGCGTAACATCACGCGGTAATGCAATCGATATCATGATATACTGAGTGCAAAAGAGCTGTAAAAGGTAGGCATGTTTTCCTCGGGGGGGGCAGTGTGTTAGGGTGTCCGTGAGTGTACAGGTTCACCTCTTTACCGAGTGATAAAGCATGACACAAAAGATCAAGCAAAAGCTTTATGTACTTGATACAAACGTACTGTTGCACAATCCCACAGCACCATTTCAGTTTGAGGGAGTGCGCATTGGTATTCCGGCAATCGTATTAGAGGAGCTTGATCAATTTAAAAGAGAGTCCACTGATCGCGGGAGAAATGCCCGCGAAGCTATCCGGCAGCTTGACGCACTACGCAATAAAGGATCATTAGGAGAAGGGGTAGAGCTTGATAATGGCAGTGTTGTCCAAGTGCTCTTTCGCCAAGACGATGTGAAATTGCCGTTCGCATTTGTTAACGGAGATAATGAATTACTCTCCACAATGATTGCGTATAAAAATCGTGGTTACGATGTGCAATTCATATCCAAAGATCTTAATGCGCGTGTCAAAGCTGATGCGTTGCGCATTCCTACAATAGATTTTCAGGCCGAGAATATTACCAAAGAAGAGTTTTATCAAGGCTGGGTACGCGTGCAAGTACCTTCTGTTCAGTTCAAATCAGAATTTCCTCCCATATTAGATGAGATGGCAAAGGAAGGCATCCTTGAGCTCAATCAGTTTGTACTGGTAGAGGCGCGCCATAATCCTCATCAGTTCCGTGTGTTCTGCTATATGGGTGGCAAGAAATTCCGTGCGGTAAATGAACCGCATCTGCAGTGGCCTCTCAGACCTAAAAATCCGCAGCAGCTCATGGCGCTTGACTTGCTTTTGAATGAGAATATCCAGTTTGTTGCCCTGCTTGGGCCTGCTGGTACAGGTAAAACGTTTCTTGCGCTACTTGCGGGGCTCCATAAAGTGCTTGTGGAAAACGTGTATGAGAAAATGCTTATTTCTCGCCCTGTAGTTCCTTTAGGACGCGATATTGGCTATTTGCCTGGCGACATCAAAGAAAAACTGCACAGCTGGATGTTGCCAATCTATGATAACATGGAATTCATCGTACATACTGTTAATATGGATCGCCATCTGCAGCGTATTGAAACAGACGAGCATCATGATCATTATGATGAGCATCGCGATAAGAAGAGCAAACATAAGCATAAAAAAGAAAAGCATAGCCGTGGCGCGATTATGCCGCTCGATGAGCTTGCATATCGCGGTAAAGTGAGTCTTGAAGCAATCACGTATATGCGTGGCAGATCGATACCGTATCAGTATATTCTTATTGATGAAGCACAGAACTTAACACCTCATGAAGTCAAAACGATCGTAACGCGTGTAGGCCAAGGCAGTAAAATTATTTTGGCAGGAGATCCTTACCAGATCGACTCGCCATACCTAGATTTTGCGAGTAATGGCCTCGTAGTAACGAGTGAGCGTTTTAAAGGGCAGGGCATCTTCGGCACTGTGTTTCTAGAAACAAGTGAACGTAGTGAGTTGAGTAAATTGGCAGGTGAGTTACTCTAAAGCAATCATTGGTATTCAAGAAAAAAGGGCGCGGCTTTCATCGGCTGCGCTTTTTTACGTATTAGATTGTTGTTTTTTACGTCTATAAAGCCACGCACAGATCGGATTGCAGGCAAGCACTCGTCGGGCAACTGAACAGACGGCAGCAAGTAGAGGCTTGTGCATAAGTTCTTGAGTAGCAAAATCGGTGCATGAGATCATGTAGCGGCACGATGCTGGCCCTAAAAGAGGGCGGATCATGCGAATGAGTATAATGCAAAAGCTAGCTGCTATACGCGACGGTAAGCATCCAAGAGAAGTTCTTTTAGCTGAGCAAAAGAAAGGGGGACTGCTTCTTTTCTTAAAATGATGATACATTCAAAGCCTCGTTCGAAAAGCTTTTCTTCATAAAAAATAGCTTTAAGCTGTCGACGCAAAAGATTGCGCTCAGGAGCGTTTCCCACTTTACGGGATGCTATGATAAGCACTCTGCCACACTCAAGTTGCTTTGAGGAGAGTAGAATAGTTAAGCCCGGATGTCTGCCGACTCTCCGGGCGGATTTGAATGCTCGCTGAACCTCAGTTTTGCTAAACTGAGAGAGCTTTCTCACGAAAGAGGCCATAGTGCCCTAGTCGTGGTAGTGTAATTAGTAGAAACGAACTGCAAGGCGGGTGCGCTTTTTCGCACGGCGGCGCTTGAGTACATCACGCCCGCTTTTGGTTTCCATGCGCTTGAGAAAACCATGCTTGCGGCGGCGTTTCTTCAGACTTTTCTTAAACAATGTAACTGACATGATAATTCCTGCTTTGCATCATCAAAAAAGCTTATCGTACTCTCTAGTTTACGCGCAATTTTCCTTTTTTCAACGTGCGCGGCCCATATTTAAAGACTTTTGAGGTATCTTTCTGCATCTAAGGCTGCCATACAGCCGCTTCCGGCGGAAGTAATTGCCTGGCGATACCTAAAATCTTGGACGTCTCCTGCCGTGAATACCCCCGGTACCGAGGTATGTGTGGTATTCTCTACGTGGACATACCCCTGGGGCGTGAGGGCTACCTGGCCTGCAAAAGGGGCAGTATTTGGCTTGAGGCCTATGGCAAGGAAGACTCCATCAGCGGCGATTTTGGTTTTTTCACCTGTCTTTTTATTTTCCACTATAGCATGGGTTACATGTGAGCCATCGCCTTCGAATGCGGAGACGGTAGATTCATACATAATCTTGATATCAGAATCGTTTAATACGCGTTGTTGCATAGCATGGGATGCGGTGAGTTTTTCGGTGATTTGCACGATAATGACATCTTTGGTGAATTTTTTAAGAAATGAGGCATCTTCCATGGCGGTATCGCCGCCGCCAATTACCATGGTTTTTCTATCTTTATAAAATGCGCCATCGCATACTGCGCAGGTGGTTACTCCTTTGCCCCAGTATTGCTCTTCGCCTGGGCATCCGAGCTTATTTGGACTTGCGCCGGTGGCAAGAATCACGGACCGCGCCTGTAAGATGGTTTTGCGGTCAGTTTCCAGAGTGAAAGGCTGCTTAGTGAAGTCAGCCCGGGTAATTGACTCAGCGAGGAACTGTGCTCCAAAATGAGTAGCATGCTCACGCATATCCATCATGAGCTTAGGCCCCAGAATGCTTTTTTGTGCAGGCCAGTTTTCAACCATTGAAGTGCGCATAAGCTGGCCGCCGGGCATAGTACCATCAATGATAAGAGGCGAGAGGTTAGCACGTGCTGCGTAAATACCCGCAGTAAGGCCAGCGGGCCCCGAGCCAATAATCACAAGTTCATGTACCACGGACAATCCTATTTTTTGGTCAAATGATAAATCGCGTGATTGATAGTTTTTTCGCGCAAACAGATGCGTTTGATCTGCGCAGCAGATGCGGGAACTTCTTGTTCAAGCACTTTGAATGCGGGAAGTCCGAAATAAATGAACTCTTTAGTGCGTGCACGATTAGCGAGGTTGAGATATCCATGCACATCGTGATCGCTTACAGTGATGTTCTCATGATAGGCAAGTTGATCAATCAGCAGTTGCTCGCGCGCTTGCTTTTCTGCAAGCTGGCGCACGCGTTGATTGAAATCTTTCTGTACGCGATAGACATGATAGTCAGGAATTTCTTGCACCGCTTCAAGGATCATTTTTTGTTGGCGCAATGCAAGATGCGAAGGAATATCAATCTGGTGCTTTGATGTCAGAAGCTTAAGCGCTTCTTCCACCATAGCACGGCGCTGCGATATATCATTGCGATATGAAAACACTTCAATGAGCTTCTGATGCATATCTTTGTTTGTTTTTATACGGAAATGTCGTTTGAAGTGTTCAAAGCAAAAATAGCTATGAGATACGATGTCGGTGATCGTGATAAGGAAGTTGTAATCAGTGCCGAGTGACGAGCTGAAATAGCTTTGCAGCCCTTCAGTTGTAGTGCAAAATGCTTCAGAAAGTTTTTTGCCCAAAAACACGTCGCGCATTGGGCTTTCCCCTTCATCATCCCCGATCTTAAACCAGAAATTCTGCTGTTGATAGTAATCAAGCGCACAGCTTTTTTGGTCTGCAATAGTGAGGTTGAAGTTTACCCAATCACCAAATCCGACGCCAGGAGCGGTTTCTTTCTGGTGTGCTTCGTAGCGAGCTTGCTCTTCTTCAAGAAATGATTCTACCTGGCGATCAAGATCTTTGTAATTTTTGCGTCGTGGTGCTTTGAAAGGGAAATATTTCCACTCATAGATGGCAATATGAGGCACAATAGTCAGTTCAAAAGAGAACCGTGCGTCTTGGCCACATTCAAGATGCGCTAGAG
>JAGVMI010000065.1 GCA_020053845.1 Candidatus Babeliales bacterium | reverse complement strand
GATCTCTCAAGCTCTTTGCAAGTCGTTACAACATTCCCATTGTTGATACCTATGCCCCATTTGCATTACGCGATGGCTCCATTATTCCCTCGCTTACTGATGGCACGGTACATATTAACAAACGGTTTTACCGCATGGCGTGGCGACAGTTTCTTAATGCACTGCAATCAGCACATCAATGCGGTATGATAACACTTGCGCAAGAATATGGCTGGCGCGTTACTTCTTGTTGATCGATTCGAGGAACTCGCGGTTTGTTTTGAGCTTCTTCATCTTATCGATGAGGAATTCCATGCCTTCGATCGTATTCATCGCTGCCAAAAACTTCTGCACTACCCACACTTTGTTGAGATCTTCTTCGGTCTGCAGCAAGTCGTCACGGCGTGTGCCTGACATGAGCAGATCAAATGCAGGATAGGTCCGACGGTTGGAAAGCTTGCGCGTCATATGCATTTCCATGTTACCGGTACCTTTGAATTCTTCGTAGATAACTTCATCCATACGAGAACCGGTATCAACAAGCGCTGTTGCAAGAATAGTAAGCGAACCGCCCTCTTCCATACAACGTGCTGCGCCAAAGAAACGCTTTGGCCATTGCAGCGCATGTGCATCAATACCACCCGTAAGTACTTTGCCTGATGCAGGTGCGTTGGTGTTGTATGCACGTGCAAGACGTGTCATGGAATCAAGCAGAATGATAACATCTCTGCCAGATTCAACCAAGCGCTTTGCTTTTTCAAGCACAATTTCAGCAACTTGCACATGACGTATAGCCGATTCATCAAATGTAGAGCTGATAACTTCCGCTGAAGTACCCTTAACGGCGCGCTTCATGTCAGCAACTTCTTCAGGGCGCTCATCTACGAGCAACACAATAAGATGTGCTTCAGGATGGCCTGCTACCAAGCTTTGTGTAATTTCTTTAAGAAGGAGTGTTTTACCCACTTTTGGTGGCGCTACAATGAGCCCACGCTGCCCCTTACCCACAGGCGTGAAGAGATCCATGATACGCGTCGCGATCATAGTAGGATCATATTCAAGCGTAAATTTACGGTTAGGATGCAAGGGAGTAAGGCGATCAAAATGCGGACGATCATGCATGCTTGCAGGATCAGCATGGTTTACCTGATTCACCTTGAGGAGTGCAAAATACTTTTCACCCTCTTTAGGCTTGCGAATCACACCAGTTACGGTGTCGCCTGTGCGTAGGCCAAATCTTCTGATTTGTGATGGCGAAACATACACATCATCGGGACCCGACACGTAATCGTAACGCGCTGAGCGCAGAAAACCAAACCCATCAGGAAGTTTTTCAAGCACACCTTCTACTTCAAGTTCAAGTTCAGGATGCGCTTCAACGTGCTTAATGGTTTCAATTAATTTTTCTTTGTTCATCAAGCCAGCGCTTACTATACCGAGTTTGCGCGCTTGAGCCTGCAATTCCGTGAGGGATAACTCTTCAAGCACACGTGGCGCTTGTTGCTGGCTATGGCCTTGAAAACCGTCGCGATCACGATCACGATGGCGATTGTCTTGCGGATTATTGTGGCGATGCTGTGCGTATTGCTGTGGTTGCGGCTGCGCTTCAACGTGCTCCATACCTGCAGGAGCTGCTATTGCTTCAGGCGCATACGATTCTTGCTGACGCTGGTGGTGCTGTTGTGCTGGCTGTTGCTGATGATGGCGTTGTTGCCCATCTTGCTTACCGGTACGTGGCCTGCGGGGCCTACTACGATCATGATGCCCTTCACGTGGCGTACGAGGGCGCTCTTGACCTTCATGCTGCTTGTGCGCTTGAGGTTGCGCTTCTACAGGAGCCGATTCTTGTTGCGGCGAAACATCTTCGGAATTGGATTGGTTATGCGGTTCGCGCACTTTCATTTCGTTCTCAATCATCGGCACTCCCTATCTCGAGGCATGGATCATAAAAACACAGCAGGTAATATGTATTATCGGCGACATAACCTACACACTTTTCATCTACACAAATTTAATAAGAAAAGAACAGCAGCTTAGATATTCTACGTTCTCAGACAGAATTTTGAATGAATCATCGCCCCTCCTTTGAGAGGCGATGCACATATATTTAAATCATATTCGATTGTGTTGGTAAGTACACATACTCACCACATATTTCACACAATGGTAAGAAACTAACCCCCGGTTTTTTAAATTTCGCCGTTTTTTAGTGAGCTGGCGCGTGCTCTTTAGTACCGCGATACAGCATGATCATTACGGGACTTGCAATATAAATGGAGGAGTATGTACCAAATACGATACCAATCATGAGCGCTATGGAAAGATCGCGCAGCGCTTCTCCACCAAGAAGTAACATTGCCAATACCGTAAGCGATGTTGCAAAGCTTGTCAAAATAGTACGACGTAAAGTCTGATTGATGCTCAATGTCACAATCTCTTCTATCGGTCTGCCCGGCATAGTGCGCAAATGCTCTCTGATACGTGCAAAAATGATAATGGTATCATTGATTGAGTAGCCAAGCATCGTGAGTACGGCAAAAATAAGATTTGATGATACTTCACGATCAAGAAGCAGAAAAGCTGCAACGATTACTACGGCATCGTGTATGAGCGACACCACTGCACCAACAGCAAAAGCCACCGACCAGAAACGCAGCCAAATGTAGCCAAGCATTGCAATGAGTACAAACAAGAATGCCATCAACGATTTGTGACGCAGCGTACTGCTGACTGATGCACCCACCGATCCGCTTT
>JAGVMI010000113.1 GCA_020053845.1 Candidatus Babeliales bacterium | reverse complement strand
TTAAGGCCAGTACTAAAGCCTACTGCTGAGTGATCATTATTGCCAAAGGGTACGGCAAATTGTTTAGTAAATCCGGGCTCTTGATTACAAAAGAATGGTCCGCCTGTAGTACGGTCGGTACGTTTACCCGGGGAAATGCTGCCGCTTACAATTAAAAATGGCATCACTGCAACATGAGGCCAATGTTCTTCTCTGCCTTTATTGAGTTCATATAGCCAGCGCCAGAAGAGATTGACGCGTACTTCTTCTGCCGACGTGGCACAAAAGTCGCAGATATCAAGGCCAATTTCATCGGCGATACAGCGTATTTTTGATGTCAGATATTGTTGCACTTGAGTAGTCGTTAAGCCTGACATATCCACAAATGCGGGATGCGCGAGATCAGTAAGATCGCGGGCGAAAAAGTCCCACTCTGCAAATACTTGAGGATCGGCAGTTACGCAAGGCTCAGTCAAACAGATGGTTTTTTCACGATCGCCCACGGTTTGGCGAATACTTGCCACACCTGCTTCTACGTTAATACCAAAGCCGCAGCCCATGTAGGCAGATAGAGAAAAGCGAACCCCGCGCTTGCGGTATTCAAGTGGGATAGTGAAGTAACCAAAAAGTTGCAGTGGATCTACTGCCTGCACATCATTAATAATGCCTGTTACGCCGGGAAACAAATTATCGCGTGCTTCTTGCAGTACCGGAGGAAGCGTTTTGCCTTCAGGAACTGCGCCAAAAAGCAGCGGTATGGTGCCCCAACGGCCTACAATGTCGCCCAATTGAATTTCAACGCCGCCAAAACGTTGCTCGCCCCTGATGTTTCTTCCCCAGTTGGCATTTTGGCCGTATGGCGAAATAGAGAAATTAAGGCCGCACCCTTTTTCATCGGCAAAATCAGCATCTTTAAGATCCAGTAATTCGCACATGAGCAAAAAGCGCTCACTTTGCGGATCAACTGAGGTGAAAACAGGGTATGCATCGTTTTTAGCAAGGGATGTGAGATCGGTATGCGTGTGTGCGTGAGCTAGCAGGAGAAGCAAAACAATACAATGCGGTATGAGTTTCTTGAAGCGCACAGGCATCATACTTCCTCTCCTTTTTCCGGCTCTCTTTTTCGAGTTTAGGTATAGCACTCATAAGGCAGTGCAGTCAATTGCTACATCACCTTATATATCTCACCTACAACATTCTCGAGTGCAAAGAATAGAATAAGCAGTGCAGTGAGCATGCCAATCACGGTGCGTATGTTTTTTCCTGAGCGCCATTCCTCTTTGAGCGTAAGTAGCGTTGCAATTGCAAGAATAAATGCGCTTACCAAACAGGTGGCGGTTAGGGAGAAAAATAGATTAATGTTATGCAGTGTTAGGAAGGTGCCAAGAATTGCCGCACCAATTGCGAGTACTGCATAGCGTTTGTGTGCCGGTGTATGTACAACACCCGGCAGTTGATTGCTGTAGCATATGCGGTGCGCAAGAGAAACGAGCAGTTCAGCAGAGCTCCAGATCATTGAGTGCACTGTGCCAATAATCGCAATAATGATTGACCAGTGAACCACACAGAGCAGCCATGTTTGGCCTGGAAATATGCTTTGCAGGGTTACCGAAAATGGAATAAATGGATCTGAAAAGAGGTGCATAGGTGTTGAAAGAATCACCGACGACACAAAAAGTATGTAGACGATGCCCACAATCACGATTGAGTATGCAAGTGCGCGCGGTACGTTGCGTGCAGGGTTTTCTACAATGCTAAAAAGTGATGCCGTGCATTCAAATCCAAAAAAGCCAAAGATTACCATACGCGTTGCTTTAAGCGCATTGGTAAATCCATACGGTGCAAAAGGAAACAGGTTAGCCCATTGCGCTTTGCTAAAGCACATAATAGTGGTGATAGCCAATGGCAGTATGGTGCAGACAATAAGAATCTGTTGGCCAATTACGGTAAGTGCAACGCCAAACATATTAAGCGCCACGAGGGATAGCAAGGTAACAGTACCCCAGCATGTTGCGCTGAGTGCAGGAACTGACTGATGAATGTAGCCACCTGCAATGCGACACAGTAATCCCATGGCAATCATAAGGCCCATGAGGTATAAGCCGCTAGCGATGATACCTGCAGTATGTCCGCCCCATTGCTTTGCATAGGTGTAGAAAGAACCTTCTTGCGGGTACAGCTCAGCAAGGCGTGCAAATGAAGTTGCCATAAACCACACGGCAACAATTACGAATAAGTATGCAACGATACCTGCGGGCCCCACATATCCTGCAATGGCAGCAGGTGCAGTAAAGATGCCTGAGCCAATCATGGCGTTCAGGCCAGTAATAGTAGCAGTAGTCAGCGAAATCTTAGTGCCATTTCGAGACATGGATGATTCCTTATTCTCCAAAAGTTTGGTTTGCGGTACACTGAGTGCGAGGGTATTACCATACCGTATAATCAATAGGGACAAAAAGTCAGTATGTCAGATAACATACAAAAAGAACAGCGCTATTGCCGCTATTACCAAGCGCACGTTGAGCGTGAGCGCACGTGGTTTTTCACTTCATTGCTGCGCGCGCAAGAGCATCTCTGCTTCGATCGTACGCTCGATCCGCACAGCGGCCTTTTTGAGTTTTTCGTGCCAGAAGGGCTTGAAGCGCCATTTGAATCTTTTATGCATACCATGCATGAGCTGGGAGTGGTGAGCAATCTTAATGCACAGCCCAATCGCCTAGCTAATCCTCACGAGCGTCTTTAGTTTCATCCATAAAATCAAGTAACGCAGTCCAGCGCGACTCACGCGCAAATGACGTGTTGCGATATGAGGCGTACACACTCTGTGTTGGCAGATAGACTGCGGTTCCATGCGCATCATTACGCGCCGTGTCTCCTGCGCACTGAGCAATTACGCAGTTTTTAACCGCGGTGCGTAGCCTCTGTATGGCTGCTTTGCATGCGAGTGCTTCAGCAGAGCAGTTTTCCGGATGCAGTTGTTCATCCACGGCTTGCCAGAATGCTACAAGATCGGTATACATAGGCCACAAGCAAAATCGTGGGCTTTCATTGCGTGCATTGCGTAGCAACGCGCGCGCATGAGGCAGCTGCATGCAGGTGTCGATAGTAGCATCAAGTGCTTCACGAATGGGGGGGGTGCGTTCAAGATACAATGCTGCATGAGTGTAAATGCCCGATGTATCATGTGCGCTATAGTAATTATCAAATACGTGTACCATATCCCATGCAATTTTGAATGGATGATGCGCTCTGCTTACTCTTTGTACTATCCGATAATAATCAAACCCATCGCGTAGTGAGCAGCTTTGGCTACCCACCAGCACACGGGCATGAGGTGCTAGCTGATAGCCTATTTCAAGCATGTTTCCCATGCAGGTGTCAAAAGCGACAATGTCGAGTTTGTTGCCCTGCAGCAGCTGTTCTTGTGTGTATTGTAGGCATGTAATGAGATCTTCATTGCTCAAGTAGGTGCGGGGCTCAACGGTAAACATGAATGCTTTATGCTGCGCATGCTGGGTAGGTGTGTCGGCGCATGATCGCTTAATGATGCATGTATTGCTCAAGCCATCATTGTCGGCTTGCCATTCTTGCGTTTGCGTATTCCAGACCGGATCTAAAATGCCCCATCCATGATTAGAAAATATGAGCATCGTATAATCCGCATGAGTATCTGCAAAAGCCCAAGAAAGGGCATCACAGCAGTCTTGCTTGCTGTTGCCACTCAGTTGGACCTGTTCGAGAAATTGTAACCCTGCAGAGCTGACCTGATAGCGTAGCGCAGTGTTATCGTATGCGTGCAGCTGTACGAGCCATTCTACTTGCTTACACGGCTTGCCGCGCGTCATATCGGTAAGATTTTTTATGGCCATATCGGCAAGTCCATCACTTGCTTCAATGTACACAAATACTTTCCATGTAGCTGTACGTGCTAATGCACCATAAGAAAAAAGGACAGCAGAAAGTATCACTGCATAAGCAAACTTCATTTCGTAGTCTCCCTGGTGGGGATTGTACGCTAGCGCAGCAGGTTAAGTGTATGTGCGATGCGTGCGCGGGACTCATCAATGCCGAGCATATCGACAAGTTCAGCAATAGCAAAGCCTTTGACTGATCCCATAAGCGCAAGGCGCAAAAACCAGAAAAGTTCTTTCATGGGAATCTGTTGCTGATGTGCAGCATTTTTAATGTGAGCAGCCCATGTAGCGCCATCTTGAGTAATGGGATGTTTATGCACGAGTTGTGCAATTACTTGAGCGCGTTCTTGAGGGATGCATGCAGTAATGTCGGTGAGTGTTATGGTAGGTGCAGCGAAGTAAAAGCCAAGCACGCGTGATACATCGGCGAGCGTTTGCATTTCAGCGCGAGCTACTTGTAAAAGTGCTGCAAGAGTATCGTCGCTCATATCTGCTGCGTGAGGATAGTGCTTGATAAGAAACGGTTTGCACAGGCGAGCAAGCGCATGGAGCTCATAGGCATTGATCCATTTGCTATTCAGCCAGGTTAATTTAGCTACGTCATATTTGATATAGCCAGAAGCGTGCAAGCGTGTGAAATCAAGTGCTGCTGCGAGCGCTTTTTTATCCATAATTTCTTCGCTGAAAGATCCGCCTAGTGTGGCAAGATAATTGCAGAGCGCCTCGGGCAGGTATCCATCGTCTTGTAAATCTTTAATTGAGAAGCACTTGTCGCGCTTGGAGAGTTTGCGTCCTTCAGTGTTGCATAAGATGGGCATGTGCCAGAAGGTGGGCAATGGTGCATCAAAGAGCTTGTAAAGCGCTGCTTGGCCGGCTGTATTGCTCAAATGATCTTCGCCGCGAAATACGTGCGTGATGCGC
>JAGVMI010000075.1 GCA_020053845.1 Candidatus Babeliales bacterium | reverse complement strand
GGTGCACCTATGGCGCGCAATACCGCACGCCCTCAAGCGCCAAAAAGAGCGGTACGCACATGATACATCGCAGTACACATACCCGTAACGGATATATTTTGCCGCTCACTCTTTTTATTCTGGGCGGTTTGATGTCGATCGTTACCTATCTTTTTATTCGTAGCTCCATATTTTCTCCAGTCACACGCACTGCTCTCGCGCAAGAAAAAGCGCGCCTTGCTGCGTATGCAGGCATCGAAATGGCGCGATCATTACTTGCGCAGCCTATTGAGAAAGAAAAAGAAGAAAGCCAGATGGGTATAGAGCGCAAGCCGCCAGCAGCACCTACACAAGACGAGCGTGCGGCTATTTTCCTCAAGCGATTGCTGGGCATAATTAATCGTTGGCAGACGTTTGTGTTGCCGCGTCAGAAGAATGAAGAGCAGGCAAGCGTTACGTGGTGCATAGTTGCTGAGCAGGGAAAAATCGATATTAATACGCTTTTTGATTTTAAAAAGAAATCATTTTTAGGCGCGGGCGCTGCGCGTGGGGACACACGAAAAGCGTTGCAGTATGTATTTGATCGCGTGCAAAAGCAGATAGGCGGCAGCAACATGCTTGAAGCGTTAGAAAATTATCTTAAAGCGCGCAAAAAGCCGATTGATGATGTTACTGAACTGCTTATGATTAAAGAATTTGAGCCGTTTAAAAACTATCTCTTTTATGAACCGCAACAGGCAAAAGATACAAAAGGCGCTGTATATCTTACCGATATTTTCACGGTTGATAGCAATAGCCGTACTGTGGAGCCATGGCTGTTGAGCGAATCAATCGCTCACATTCTTGAACTTAAGAGCGCACAAGCCACCTCTCGCGAGCAACGTCTCAAGCTAGCTCAAGAGGTGCTTAAAGATTTTAAACGAAGCGCTCAATGGGCTCAGGATTGGAACAAAAGATTGGCTCCGCTTTATGGGAAAGAGTTGCAGAGTTTGCCCAAAGATATAGAATCAATGTTCAACACACCCTTTGAGCCAAAAACATTCGCTATATTCTCGTATGGTACGGTTCAAGAGGTGACGCAGCGGTTACTTGCGATCGTTGAGTGGACGGAGAGTGTAGACAAGAAAAAAACCGCCAACGACGTCATAGTGAAGAAATTATATTGGCTTTGAAGGCGCAAAGGAACAGGTTTGTGGGGTAAAGTCGAAACACGTGTTGGCGTTTTCGTTTTAGCGGCGCTTTGCGTGTTTGCCTACATGGGTTTCCATATCGGTGCCTTTCGATTTGATCGAGCACGGTACGCAAACTACACACTTTATTTTAAAGACATTTCAGGTCTTTCACGAAAAGCTGATGTTAAAATTTCCGGCGTAAAAGTTGGCTGGGTGAAGGATGTCCGTCTGCTGCCTGATGATGGCATGAAAGCAGAAGCACAAGTGATGATTCTCAAAGATTACGCACTCTATGCTGATGCGTATGCAATGGTACGTCAGGATGGCTTACTTGGGCCTCGTTACATAGAAATTGTAACAGGCGATCCCCTTTTGAATCAGCTTGAACCGGGCGATCGCTTGGCGCGTCCAAGTACTGAGCCCGCATCAGTTGATGAGCTACTTATTCAATTCAAGAAAATTGCAGATAACGTATACGACGTTACTGAATCGATGAAAGATGCAATTGGCGGCGATGATGGCAAAGAGCAATTGCGCCATCTTTTTGATAATCTCGCCTCAAGCGCAGAGCGCTTAGCGGCAGTTTCTGATGTGGTGGAGCGTACGCTGGTACGCAACGAAGATAACCTCGATGCACTGCTTTCAATTGGAACCAATGTGCAGCGCGTTACCGCAAAGCTTGAAGATGATGTGCTGCCAACATTCCAAGATAGTATTGATCGTATTGCCACAGTGTTCGATCGTGACTTTGGTTCAGTAGCATCACGCATAGATGTGACTGCACAAGCGATTGAAGAAGCATCGGTGCAAGCGCGTGATGGATTGCGCAATATTACGGCAATTTCCGAGAAGATCAATGAAGGCCAGGGCTTGCTTGGCAAGTTGATTAATGAAGATGAAACGTATCGCGATCTTCGTGTGGCAATCAGTGGCTTTAGAAATTATCTAACCAAGCTTGACCGCATCCAGATTGTATTTGATAGCCACTTTGAATCGATGCAGCGCCATGCAGAAAACTATCGCAACGAAGATTCAAAAGGCTACTTTGATGTACGCATTCATCCAAACGAAGATTATTTCTACATGCTCCAGCTGGCTACCTCGGAAAAAGGTTTTGCATATCGTGAGCAAGTGGACCGCCAGTATCTCGACGATTGCGGCGTGCCGGTTAATGTAAACCAAATTGATGGCGATCGCTTTAGATTCTTAGCAGGCGATAGACTGACCGAGCGTATTGACGTGTACAAGCGCAACAGCATTAAGATTGGTTTGCAGTTTGGTAAAATATTTGGCGATGTCGCCGTGCGCTTTGGGCTCTTTGAAGGTAGCGCAGGCGTAGCTGTGGATGTGGATATTCCATTCAATACCGATAAGTTCCGTTGGGTAACCAGCTTTGAAGCATTTGATATGCGTGGCTGGAATCGACGCGATGATCGCCGTCCGCATCTTAAATGGATCAACAAAATGTTTGTGATGCGCAATATCTATCTCGCGTTTGGCGCAGATGACTTTGCAAGTAAGCATAACGCGAATGCATTCTTTGGTGCAGGTATTAGATTTGGTGATGATGGGGTGAAATACTTCCTCTCATCATTCTCAGGCCTTGGTTGCTCGAGCTTTGGCGGCAACTAACTTTGGTTATATGAAAAAGAAAAAGCGCAGCATGTAAGCTGCGCTTTTTTGTTACGCTTTTTTTGCTACATCTTTTGGCGATCCTGATCTATTGATCTTGATGGGGATGCTAAATCCGCGCGTGGTGATCGAAGTATACTGCTGCTGTGTAATGTGCTGAGCAACCACTTTGCGCAAGCCTTCAAGCCGTTCTATTCTCTCTGTACATGATTGTATGTGCTTATCACTTGCAGGAAATATTGCAGTGAGATGCAAGCGCTTGAGCCATGTGCTGATGTACGCAAAGTGCTGTAGCTGCTTGAGCTCCTGATTGATCGTGGAGAAAAATGTTTGTACAGGAAGTGCGACGTTTTGTGGCTGCATGATATCAGAGTAGCGCGTTGCAATCTCAAACATAAGTTCGTTTACCAGCTGCGAAGATGTAAAAAGTTGCGAGTTGTTTTTCTCTTTATGCCAATTGCACCAGGAGTTTTTATCTTTAAGCACTGATTTGGCACGCGAGATGTGAGAATAAAGATATGCATAGGTGCCCAGCAAGCCTACTCCCGTAATTTTATACGCATGTTTTTTGCACGTATCTAAAAAGCTTTTTGATGTGTTAAGCAAATCGTCTCGATTAAAGCGCCTGTTGGGAGGAAATGAAGATGATTCATTATTGTGCGTAGTATTATTACCGCCATTCCCGCCGCTTCCACCTTCAGATGTAGCATCGGAAGAGCCGCCACCACCACCTTGTGCATTGCCGCCCGTTGCATCACCCTTATTTTTGTTCTGAGTGGCGACTGCAGCTTCCCCCTTATTTTCGCCTTTATTTGTCGATTTCACGTTGGTGCGGGCGCTGTTATCAACTATGAAGGTTACATTAACTGGTGGCGTAGCTGGTTGTACAGCGTCTTTGGAGGGAGAAGCGGGTGGCTGTGACTCTACAGGCGGTTGGTATGAAGTCTGATTTGCAAGTAAAAGTTGCTCCAAAATATTGAAGGGCACGTACACCATTTGTTGTTGTTGCGGTTGTGAACTCACTGGGATAAGTGTATTCGATGAAGTTGTGGCGGGTACTATTTGTGTGTTTGAAGATGAGCGAGATGGTTCCGTCCATTCAGTTGGATCTGTTACAAATGGCTTTCGGGATGTTTGCGCACTGTAAAGTAACGTTGATTTCAGCGCAATGCTCAGCGCGCATATACACTGAATTATCTTTGCAAACCTCATACTATTCCTTTCATTTACTACATCAAATGCATGTTAGTGTGCCACGAACATTTTTTTAGTACAATACGAGCACAGCAATGGGGGGTGCGCGCGTTGTGTTTTAGTAAAGTACACAAAAGGAATGAGTATGAAGAATCAACGTAAAACGAGCTATCCTGTAGCTGATGTAATCGTTAATCGCTGGTCTCCCCGCGCATTGTCGGGCGAGGCGATTAGCAAGCAAGAGCTCATGTCGCTTTTTGAAGCGGCGCGTTGGGCGCCCTCATCGTACAACAATCAGCCATGGTATTTTGTGTATGCACTGCGTGATACGCCGCAGTGGGCAACATTATTTGATCTGCTTGTTGCATTTAATCAATCATGGGCAAAGAATGCTGCAGCATTAGTGTTGATTGTATCAAAAGATGATTTCCATAAAACAGGCAAACCATCGCGCACAAGTGCATTTGATACGGGTGCTGCGTGGGAGAATATGGCAATCCAGGCAGTGTCGCAAGGGTTAGTGACGCATGGTATGGAAGGCTTTGATTATGACAAAGCAAAAAAAGTGCTCAACATTCCCGATGGCTATACGGTGCAAGCGATGGTGGCAGTAGGAAAGCTTGGCCAGAAAAATCTGCTGCCGCCTGAATTGCAAGAGAAAGAAGTGGTTACAGATCGTAAGCCCCTCAATGAGTTTGTATTTGAAGGATCGTTTTCTTCCTAACGGTATGCTGCTTTTTTTCAGGAAGATGGAGGCTGTGCTACATGAAATGTTATGTGAAGATGTTATTTGTGCTTATTCCAGCATTTTCTGCGCAAACGCATGCTATGGATTACGATTCGGATGATGAGGGTAATGCAGACCGCATTGTTGTACATGCTCCCCAATATGAAGCCCGACATGCGAGCATTGAATATGCAATTAGCGCAAGCAATCTCCAATTTACCAGCGTATTTTTTGGCAAGCATCCTGAGTATGTTAATACGGCTAACTGTATGGGAAAAACAGTTTTGCATACACTTGCTCAGCTACCTTGTGAGCAGGAAGCAGTTGATGTAATTGAAAAGCTTTTGCAAGCAAGTCGACTTGATCTGTCTGCAAAGAGCGCAGAAGGGTGTACGCCTGCCACATGTGCATATGATGTTGGTAATAAGCGAGTCTGTGAGTTACTCTATAAGTATGGTGCAAGTGATCCAGAAACTATTATGCAAGAATTTGTAATTCTTGATTTTGATGATGGCGCAGCTCAAGATGCAACAATTGAATGAATGTCAGATTGATCAATTTCAGCAATACGTGTGGGATTTTTATAAAAAGCAGGGGCGCGCATTTGCATGGCGCCATGTCGACGATCCCTACTTAGTGCTTGTTTCTGAGATCATGCTGCAGCAAACGCAAACAGATCGCGTTGCGATCAAGTACGATCAATTTCTTAGTATATTTCCTACCATACATGCACTCGCGCAGGCATCACTCAAAGATGTATTAAGTGTGTGGAGAGGTCTTGGATACAATCGGCGCGGTATGTATTTGCATCAGATTGCACAGCGTGTAGTGCATGAGCATGCGGGAATTATTCCACAAGATCCGCTTATTTTGCAAACGTTCCCTGGCCTTGGGCATGCAACGGCGCGTTCTATTTGTGCATTTGCGTACAATCTGCCGGTAGTATTTATCGAGACAAATATTCGTGCAGTGTTTATTGCCTGTTTTTTTGCACAGCATGATGCAGTGCCTGATAAAGATATTATGCCGCTTG
>JAGVMI010000035.1 GCA_020053845.1 Candidatus Babeliales bacterium | reverse complement strand
GGAGCTGCGTACTTAGTATACGATTACTTCTTTACCGACAGCAGTAAGCTACGCGCGTTGATTGCGGGTATCAAAGCACAGCTTGAGGGTCGCATCGAGAAGCTTGAAGAAAAATCGAAGCATGTGGACGAACTTACAAAGCTTAGCCAAGTACAAGCTGAAGAAATAAAACAGCTTACTGTGCAAAAAAAGCAGCTTCAAAAAGACATTGTTAAAAATAAGCAGCTTACCGATGATCAAATAAAACAGCTTGAGCAGGAAATAAAAGAAGATCGCATAAGAATTGAAGCGCTTGAAGATTCGCTCACGAAAATACAGCTGATATGCCAAAATCTGCACAAACAAGTGTCGAGCAATACTTCAACTATAGCAAGCATCAAAAAGACGCTATTTAGTCTTACTAATAAAGCACTGTCAATGGTAGGCGCGTAAACTTCTACCGCCCCTGCCTGCATCTCTAGCTTCTCTTGCATCCTCAGCACGCTTGCGTGCATCCTTATGAGTAAGGGGGATGCTATGAATCAATTTGAATCGCGCATCATTTCATGGTGCGCGTCTCTTTTAGGCTTAAGTGCCGTTATTATTATTCACGAATTTGGGCACTTAGTGGCCGCTAAATGCTTTGGCATTGCGGTGCCGCTTTTTTCCATAGGTTTTGGCCCAGCCATTACCTCAGTTACTATTGGCAGCACTCTCTATCAAATTGCCCTATTTCCTTTGGGTGGATTTGTGGCCATTGATCCACAAACCCTCAACGATGCTCCTTATGCAGTATCACTGACTATCATGCTTGCAGGGGTGTTGAGTAACATGCTTTTTGCTTACGTGGTAATTACTGGACTTGCATGGTGGCAGCGCCATCATCCTGAACATCCAGGATTTGTTGCACGCCATAAGGCACTCATAGAAAAATCGAAACAAACATTTAGAAAAGATGAAACCCCACGTGGATCATTTGTTGGTCCACTGGGGATTTTTAGTATCATCGCACAAAGCTTTAATGCGGGGTATATCCCCTATCTTTTTGTGATCGCTACGATAAGCATGGGTGTGGGAATATTTAATTTGCTGCCGATTCCGCCGCTTGATGGCGGTAAAATCTTACTGCTTACACTCAATGCGATCGCAGGGCCTCTTTCAGCGCAAACGATCAATCTGATTCAGATGGCTGGCTTTATCGTATTTCTGTTTATCATTTTTACGGCAATGCGTTCCGATATCAGTCGATCCGCATCTTGATCAGAGCGCCTGCTCGTGCACACTTTCTGGCACTAGCGACGCAATAACATGCGGCTGTTTTTCAAAAAGACGTTGCTCGCCAACCTTCATCACCTGCAACGTTTTACCCTCAAGCTGTGGCTGCGTTTCCTGCCACCAATTTTTGAGCATGCGCAATGGCGAATCAAACGTATCAGTACCAAAAGGAAATGCACCCCAATGCATAGGTACAAAGTGGCGCGCATTTAAATCAAGAAATGCTCTACCCGCTTCGCATGCATTCACATGGCTTAAGCGCATCCAAGGACGTGGTTCACACGGGCCAATAGGCATCAATGCCACATCAATAGAAGGAAATTCCTGAGCAATAAGAGAAAAGTGAGATGAATAGGCAGTATCACCTGCAAAGTAGATGGTATGATCTTGCCACTCAATCATCCAGCTACCCCACAACGATTTATTTTGGTCAAACACACCGCGTTGCGACCAGTGAATGGCCGGCAAGAAGGTAAATTGTACACCCATACCCGCCTGCGCTTCATGTATTTTAAGCGAGCGATGTAGTTCCCACCACATAAATTCATCGGTATGCGCATACCCACGCTTATCAAACCAGCGCTTGTCACCCTCAGGCACAAGTACCGTCATGTGTGGATGGTGCTTTTTAAGCGCAGCCAAAGTTGGCGCATCCATATGATCTCGATGATTGTGTGAAATGAGCACATAATCAATAGGCGGTAACTGCTCAAGGCATAAGCCCGGCGGCAATATGCGCGGATAGATGCATGAAGGGGTACCAAAAATAGGATCCGTCAGAATGTTAACCCCTCCTACTTGGATAAGAAACGAAGAATGCCCTATCCAGGTAATAAGCGGCACCATACTGGTGTGTGGCGGAGTTGTTACATCCACCCACTCGCTGATATCGCCCGGGATCTTAGTGGAACGTCCAAAAAGAGAGCGAATCATCGACGGCAAGGTACGAAATAAAAATGATTCAGGTCGATGATACTTGCTGTTATAAAACCGACCGTCTTTAATATAGGGATATAATAAACGTCTCACGGACTCTGCACAGCGTTTGAAATAGCACTGTTTTAAGAATTATCCCCTACCCAGAGAGAATGTCACGGATAGGGGAAATGGAGGTTATCTTTGTCAGTTCCACGGCATTTTACAGCCATGGAGTCGCTACTAATAGTACTTGAGGCGGTACAAAAAAGCAACACTTTTTATGCGACGTTCCCCCCTCAAAAGCGCTTCAGACGCGGCTTAGTGATTTAAAAACTGCATCATATTCAAGCGCCATACGCTCATGTGCATAGCGATTTTTAATGAGATCCATCGCATTTTTACCCATAGCTTCTGCCCGCCTTCTGTCACGAGCAAGGCGACATATTGTACTACTCAAGATACGAATATCATGGGGGGGTACAACAAAGCCATGTACCCCATCTTCGATTACTGCGTGCTTACCCGTGGTGCTTGCCACAATTGAGGGTAGCCCCATAGTCATCGCTTCAAGCAAGGCAATGGAAAGCCCTTCAGCCGTTGAGGGCTGTACAAAACAGTTAAATATGGGGTAGAACCCCCAGGCAAACTGCCCTGACGTAACCAGATG
>JAGVMI010000049.1 GCA_020053845.1 Candidatus Babeliales bacterium | reverse complement strand
AGAATGGTGCTTATTGTGAGGCGCGCCAGTGGATTACACTTCCGCCGTTGGCGTCGATATATAAGCTGGCTCATAAGTCGCAGCAAGAGCACTGTGTCTCTCAAGAACATGAAATACGAGTAAAAAAAGTTGAGGATATGCGCGCCGAGGGCATTGAACCGTGGCCTGCATATCGTCCTGTGAATGCTACGTGTCATGATGTAGCTGATGAGTTTCAAAAGCAAGAACATGAAAAAAGAACGTACCACATTGCGGGGCGCGTTGTTTCGTTGCGTTATCATGGCAAGAGTATTTTTGCACATTTGAAGGATAGATCAGGCAAAGTGCAGATATACCTGAAAGAAGATTTGGTTGGCCAAGAGCGCTTTGAATGGTGGAAACGATTTGTTGATATTGGTGACATCGTATGGTGTCAGGGCGCATCATTTCTTACAAAAATGGGCGAGGTAACTGTTGAAGTTACCGAATTTCAGCTGTTGAGCAAATGTCTGTATCCTCTGCCAGAAAAATTTCATGGACTCACCGATGTTGAAATACGCTATAGGCAGCGTTATCTTGATCTGATCAGTTCAGATGAAAGTCGCGCTCGCTTTAAAAAGCGTTCTACAATTGTCAGAACAATCCGACAATTTCTCGATGGGTATGAATTCGTTGAGGTGGAAACACCTATGTTGCATCCAATTCCAGGGGGTGCTGCAGCAAAACCATTTATGACTCATCACAATGCGTTGGATATGCAGTTGTATCTGCGTATCGCTCCTGAGCTGTATCTCAAACGATTGGTTGTTGGTGGTATTGAGCGTGTGTATGAAATTAACCGTAACTTCAGAAATGAAGGAGTTTCAACACGCCATAATCCCGAATTTACGATGCTTGAGTTGTACGTTGCACACCAAGACTATGTGTATGCAATGAACCTTGTTGAAGAAATGTTTAGGCGCGTTGCGTTTGAAGTGAACGGAACATTCAAAGCACAATTCGGCGATGTAGCTCTTGATTTTGAAAAGCCATTTGTACGGCTTTCAATGAAGCAAGCTGTTATTCAGTACACGAACTGCAATCCGAAGGATGTTGAAGCCGATGCTATTGATGGCTTGCTTGAACGTCTCAAGATTAAGCTTGCTGTCAAAAATGCAAGCTGGGGCCAAAAGTTACTGGCTATTTTTGAAGAAGTGGTTGAACCGCAGCTTATGCAGCCAACATTCATCACAGAGTTTCCTGTAGAAGTATCGCCGCTTGCTAAACGTAATGCACAAAACCCTGCGTTCGTTGATCGATTTGAATTGTTTGTGTGTGGTATGGAATTATCAAATTCATTCAATGAGCTTAACGATCCATTTGATCAAGCAGCGCGCTTTAGAGAGCAAGCTGATGCTCGTGTGAGTGGAGATGATGAAGCACATTACTATGATGCTGACTACATTCATGCACTTGAATATGGGCTGCCTCCCACAGTGGGCGTTGGTGTTGGTATTGATCGCCTTACTATGTTAGTAACTAATACCCGCTCAATACGTGATGTGATTTTATTCCCTACACTCAAACGTAAATAACACACTTCCTCGCGCCTCTGAACAACGATTGACTTTAATTAAGGCGGATAGCTATCTTTTGAGCGTGTCCGCCTTAATCGCGTCTTAAGGAGAGGTGTGTGAACAGTTCACGAACCAGTGGTGTCACCGCTTGCGTGTTTTTTTTTACTTTTTATTTTTAATTTTTCAGTGATTAATGCACGTTCAGTGGTTGTGCATAACATGACTGATAAGGATCTGTTTGCTGCAATTTACTATGTAAAAAGTGGAATTGCTTACCGCACGGATGCTCCTGTTGCTATTTCGCCCGGAGATTCTCAGAAGCTCGAAAAGCCAAAGTGGAGCTTCAAAAAAGAACGTTGGCTTGTGTTTGATCATTCAGTAAACGCACTGTGTGCACAGGAGTGCTTAGCATCGCACGTGCTTGGCGGGTTTTGTGAAGAGCTCACTGCATTTAACGGTAATGAATTTTTTATAAAGCAGACAGAAATGGGGCTTGACGCATATCCATGGTTTTATTGGAAAGTAGTGACAATGCTGGGCGCCAATGGAAATCTTGCATCACTATTTTCTCTTGAACAAGTTAAGCAGCAGATTAAATCAAAGCATCCTTTTGTGGTGAATAATCCCTATAAAGATGTAGTAGCATTTGTGCGGCAGGGTAAGCAGCTGTGTCATGCAGAGTATGAGGCACTTGTTAAACGTAGGGCAAAAGTAAAAAAAGCAATCGAGGAGTTGGTAGGCTATCCCGTTGGTGAGCAGAATGTTCCTACGATTGCAATAGTAACAAGCGGAGGCGGTGACCGCGCATCATTGATGACGCTCGGATCACTGATTGGAGCAGAAAAAACGGGAATACTTGACTGTGTATCCTATATAGCCACGTTATCAGGCTCAACGTGGGCAGTGGCAACATGGCTTACGAGTGGCAGATCATTGCAAGAGCATCGAGATATGATTGTGCGTGCACTTGAGATAAGTATTGATGAAATGACGCCACAAGAAGTAAAAGTGTTTTTAAGTGCGCTTATGGTAAAGCTTGCGTATGGGCAACCCATTACCCTTGTTGATTATTGGGGTGCTATGGTGGGTACGCGGCTTATGCGTGATAGGGGTGATCAGGTACATTATACAAGGCTTTCTGATCAGCGCATGCGTGTTTCAACGGGCGATTATCCTTTGCCTATTTACACACTCGTTCGTGCTGAAGAACATGCGCAATTCAACTCATGGTATGAATGTACACCATGGGAATTCGGGGGAGCGTGGCTTAATTGCTACATACCAACATGGGCATGTGGCCGGCGATTTTTTTCAGGAAATTCTCTAGATGACTCACCCGAGCAGCCGTTGGCATTTTATTTAGGAGCATTTGGCTCAGCATTCTCTGCACGCCTTAATCAAATTTATTTTACTTTTCAAGAATGGCTGGGAGTGCAACAAATGCGCGTATCCTTGGAAGAAAGAATTCTTGATGCAATAGGCAATAAGCGCATTATTCCTGCAGCTGAAATATTTAATTTTGCTGCTGGTGTAGTGCATGGTCCTATGCGAGGCCAAAAAACTATGCAGCTAGTGGATGCGGGAGCATGGCCTGGGTTTAATTTGCCGTATCCGCCTATCAGCGATGATCGCCCAGAACGGCGAGCAGACATCATTATTTTTCTTGATAACTCTGCAGTCGTAAAGATGGCTCCTGAGCTGAATTTTGCGCAAGAATATGCATATGTTAAAGGATATGATTTTCCTCCTATTGATTATTATACGATAGATCGTAGGATCATGAGCTGCTTCTGGAACCATTGTAGCCCAGAATCTCCTGTGATCATTTACATGCCGCGCATTAATGATCTTATTGTGTGGCATGAAGTAAAAGACGATCCAGAGTATGCACCCTACGGTATGATTGAAGGCATAGATCTTGACAAAGAAACGGCAGAGGGTTTTGCAAAAACATTTGTGCTTTCTTACGATCCGCTCAATGCGTTGCGGTTAAGTACTATAGGTGAGTTTAATATGGTGGTTAGTGCCTCAGATATTAAAGATGTAATAAGAGAATGGGTGCGCATGCGAATTGAGCGGGATGGATATGCATAACACGTGCATTGCGTGTTGCCTTATAAGAATGTGCGGGTAAAGGAGAAGCGGTATGCAAAGGATAGTAATGGAGCGGTATGTATGTGCACTGTGGGCACTTTTTCTAAGTGTGTCTACAGTATTTGCAGATACTATTACCGTATATAACGAATCAAGCGATCTGCTATCAGTGGCAATTTATTATGAGCGGGGCAATAACGCTGAACGTGTATCGAGCGTGCAAAAAGTCAATCCCTCGGCAAGTATCCAAATTGAGCGCCCTTCATATAGACTGACTTATGAACGCTTGCTCATAGCAAGTTACGATGAGAGTATGCTCAAGGATAAGCTCGACAAGTATGAATTTGCAGCACTTGCTTCAGTTGATGTAGGCGTTACCCAAGGCACTGTGTTTTATGTTGCACCAGATCGGGGAAAGCTTAAGGGCTATAACTATGCTAAATGGAAAGTGTATCGTCCTATAAAAGAATCGGTGGTAAGTACAGTTGCTGATCTTACTCAACAACTTAAAGATCTGACGATTCCTGATTTTCCTGCAGTCAAAGATAATCCGTACAAAAATCAAGTTGCTAAGGTACGTGTAGGTAATGAGCTTTCTCAAGCAGAGCAATCTCATGAAAAGGCACGCATGCCACGTGTGCAAACAGCGCTAGAAAAAATGATCGGAACTTCGCTTGCGGGCAAGCGTGTTCCTAAAATTGCAGTGGTGATGAGTGGTGGCGGCTATCGCGCAATGTTTAGTGCAGCAGGGGCCATGCGAGGATTAAAAAAGATTGGGCTTCTTGATGCAATACTTAAAGCGGTAGGGCTTTCAGGATCAACATGGTTTATGGCAATGTGGATGCATGCGGGAGGCAATCTAGATCGCGCGATTGAATATCTGGTGAAGGGCGCACAACGTGATCTTTCAGATATCTCATATAACGAAGCAGATAATATCTCAGAAGCATTCTTAATCAAATGGCGTTATGGCCAGCCAATTACACTTGTTGATTTGTGGGGCGCGCTTCTTTCTAATGCATTATTTGAGCATTGGCAAGATGCGCGGCAACGTGCTTATTTATCAGCGCAACGCCAACTTGTTTTTTCAGGTATTGTTCCGTATCCAATTTATACCGCCGTCAGAGCAGATGCTGGTGCTAAGGCTGAATGGATAGAGTTTACTCCTGAAGAAATTGGGGGGAATTGGCTAAAGTGCTATGTGCCAACATGGGCTTTTGGGCGATCCTTCAAGAACGGTACTTCTCAAGATTTTGCACCGGAGCAAAGCCTTGGATATCTCATGGGAATCTGGGGGTCGGCATTTGCAGCTAATATGGGCACTATAGCAGAAGAGGTTCTCAAGAAGATTAGGAATCCAGTAGTGTACAAAATGATTAAAGATCTTGTGTCGCAAGTAAAAGAATTTAGATTTACTACAGCTCAGATTAATAATTTTACTCTGGGAATGAATGCAAGCCCAATTGCTAATCAGCGTATTTTAAATATGGCCGATGCAGGCGCTGCTCCTGGATTTAATTTACCATATCCTCCTGTGAGTGGTGACCGTATCGGACGTGAAGCAGATATTCTTATCTTTATTGATGCATCTGATCCACACGTTAAATACTTGCGTTCAGTTGAAGATTATGCTCGTGATGTCAAAAAACCATTACCTCCAATTGATTATACGCGAGCCAGAGATGGACAAGTGACTATCTTTAAGGATGAGAAAAATCCCCTAGCGCCGCTCATAATTTATGTGCCAGCACTTGCTAACAGTGTCATATGGAATCGCTACAAAGATGATAAGCAATATGCATCGTATGGGAAGTATCTTGGCAATTTTGATTTTGAGCAATGTAGGAAGACTAGTTATTGCAGCACTTTCAATCTCAAATACACGCGTGAACAATCAGAAACAGTAATGGCGGCCATGGAATTCAATGTACTAACTCACAAGAATGAGATAATTGAAGCTATTAAGTGGTATGTTGACAATCATGCGAGTGCGTGATGTTTTGTGGTATATATATACGCAAGTTTTGATAGAGTTCAGCAGGGGGTATGATTGTTCGACAAACACCTATTGATATGATAGAAGGTAGAAGCAAAGTAGCGGTAGATAATCTATGTATCACAAAAAGGAGAAGATGCATGAAATTCTTATCTCTTAAAGGAGCGCTAGCAATAGTTGCAATGGGATCATTGTTTTTTTCAGGCGATATGATCGCCAAAGCGGAAGAAGCAAAGAGAAATGATCCAGTAGTTGAACAAGCGCAACAAGCTGATGAAGAAGAAGGAACAGTAACTGTATCAAAAGCTACTCTGCGTGCTATGGTGAAAAAAGCTGTAGAAGCGGTAGTTGAAGAAGTTCTGAGTGGTGAAGCATTGAGTGAAGAAGGTGATGAGGATGCAACTTCTCGTGCTGCATTCTTTGGATGCACACCAAACAGCTCAGTACAGCAAGTGCTTGCGTGCTTAGCTCAAATCAAAGCGCAAATCGATGTGCTCTGCGCCAAGATTACTCGTGTCGACAACGTACTCTTTGGTCTCGAGTGTGCGCCACTCAACCAAGGGTAATGACTAAGAATCATTCGCAAATAAGGCTGTCTACATCCTGTGTAGGCAGCCTTATTTTTTTAGATGATTATCTT
>JAGVMI010000109.1 GCA_020053845.1 Candidatus Babeliales bacterium | reverse complement strand
TGCACGTATCTGCAAAAGATAAAGCTACGAATAAAGAGCAGAAGATCACCATCACAAGCAGCAGCGGCTTATCAAAAGATGAGATCGACAAAATGGTACGCGAAGCAAAAGAACACGAAGCACAAGATAAGCGTGCACGTGAAGCAGTTGAAAAGCGCAACCGTCTTGATGGATTGATTCTTGACGTTGAAAAAACGCTCAGAGAACACAAAGAAAAACTAAGCGCTGATGATATATCCGCCACTGAACAAGCTCTCGAGAAGGCAAAAGCAGCTCTCAAAGAGCATGAGCACAATGCTGATGAACTGCAAAAGGCAACTGATGAACTCTTGCAAGCTTCACATAAAGTAGCAGAAATCATGTATAAAGAAGCACAACAAGCTCAAGGCGCACCAAGCGACGAGCAAAAGGCTTCTGATGACGATAAGCAAGGGCCTATAGACGCTGATATTGAACAATAAAATAATGCGAAATACAATCGCATTCATAGGGCGCATACACATGCGCCCTTTTTAGTGCATTAAAAAAGCCCGGGTTATATCCGGGCTTTCCTTTACTTATCAAAAGTAAATGCTACTTAGTGATAGCTTGAGGCGTTACTGGCTTTGTCTCAGGTTTTAACACCATCACAAAATCCTCACCATCAAGAAGCACATCATGTCCCTTGCCAATAAGATCGCGAGCACTTTTCGCAGTTGCCTTATCTTTAAAGTCAGGATTCACATGTGCATGCTCAAGCAAGATATGTGCGATATCTTGCTTGCCATTAGCAAGCGCATAAGTAAGCAAAGAAGCATCATCACGTGCATCTTTTGCCATTCCAAAATGCTTCCTCGCTTCGTGCTTCAATTGGTCAACAAGCGACATGTGTTTATTACCTGCACAAGCAATAATCTTAACCATCTCTTTATCGCCTGATGCAACTGCTACACGCAAAGCACTATTACCAGCATAATCCAATTTATTTGGATTCGCGCCCTGCTCAATTAAATAACGCGCGGCTTCACGATTACCCGCTTTCACTGCAGCTAGCAAAAGGGTGTCACCTTTTGCAGCCGTTGCACCCTTCACTTCACGCTGATTGATATCAAGACCATCAACATTTAAAATGTGATGCAATGTATGCGCACTACCTTCCGATATGCGTGCTGCACCAAATGCCTCAGTATCACGCTTCTCATGCTGCGTGCCGTTGAAAGGCCAAAAAAAGCGCGCCTGCGCTGCTTGCGACACAAGCAATGCAAAAACTACTCCACCCGTCTTGCGAAGCATTATATTCATGCTCATTCCTTGTAAAAAAAGACGAGAGATAAAAATACCGCTTACAGGATAAAGTATGCAGAAATAAAAGCAAAAAACGCGTTACGTATTACTACATGTAACATGCAGTGATTAATGCGCACACAGACGCCAATCGCATGGTATAATGCGATGCATCGATATGAGGTACACTTTGGTATGTATTTATTAAAAAATAATCCCAATCAAACAAATAATTTCGCACTATACTTCGCATATACAAAGACCGCGCTCATCACAAGCGCGGTCTTTGCATATTCATTACGCAAATAGGATGCTATTACCATCCAGGAATATTAATCCAGCTCTCATCAAGCGGTTTTTCTGGCGGACGATTAGAATCTACATTATTTTTTTCTATCTCAAGAAAACCATCATCATTGAGTGTCTTCTTCATCTTGTCAGTCTTTGCCAGACTTTCTGCAGTCCTACCTTTAGAGTCCTTCGCTTTAGGATCTGCACCCGCAGCAAGAAGCTCTAATACTATAGGTTCATTGTCGCTTTCTACAGCAAAAGTTAAAAGATCAGTAAAGTCATCACTATAAACTTTGCTTAATCCTGTAGAGCGTCCTACATAACGTTGCAATGTTCGACTCATTCCGACGTCACGCGCACCATGCCGCAACAATGTACGTATCATATCAATATCTTTTTTTGCTACTGCCCATTGTAAGGCTGTCTTCCCTGCTTTATCGCGAGCATCAGGATTTGCGCCATTGATAAGTAAGAATGAAATTATATTTTTGCATCCACGCTTTACTGCAGCTATAAGCGGGGTATTGCCGGTGGCTTTATCTATCACGTTAATATCAACACCACCATTCTTAAATAAAGGGATAAGCTCAGATGCTGTTCCTGAACCGCAGTTCTCAATAGCATAAAAGACTGCGTAGTCTGGAACATCCAACTGTATATTGCCCGAAATAGGTGCGTATAAAAAGGTATCTTCAAGCATTGCAAAAAGCGCAACGCCTACAAACACTGCTTTAAATACTGTGCTCAACTTCATTACATCCCCGCCAAGAATCAGTGATTGGTATAAAACTTACAATCCAGGCCTACTAGGCCGATATCCTATAGCTTTACTTTAAGTTTACCGAACCTCATGCCCCAGAAACAATAGCCCTTGCCCGCTAGACAGGCGCAAGATAAAAACGTTTGTTATGAGGCGAATATGAAGGAATTTGGGGATGCGCTTCGAGTAAGAGCAATAAAAAAGGCCCCTAAAAGGAGCCTTTAGCAAAACAGCAATTTGTGAGAAACTACTGTTAGTTTCCGTATCCTGAGCCGGATTTACAGTTACATCCGCATCCACGGCTTAGATACATGAAGAAGCTTACCAGGCTGATAAGGCCTGCGATACCCACGATGTACTGCAATGGCAATACGAGTTGTGGCATCTGCTCCATCACATACATGCGAGCGCCATGAAAGCCAAGCGCGCAAAGGCCAATGTGAAGTGATGCGAGTGCGGTAATAAGCCATGATGCGCTCATGAGTATACCGGTCAATGATTTCATACTATTCTCCTTTTTGCGGTAGACTATTTTACACCTACGCTCTATACCTACCATAAAGCCCCCAGGGGCGCAACGGTGCCCCTTTTGCCAGTAAGATCCTCACAAACTCGTTTGAAGAAAATATTTTTTTAACGCACACTGGATGATACATCATCACAAAGAATCATCATTCACTTTAGTCACGGATCATACATGGGCATTCAAGCTGGGCTCGTAGGCCTTCCAAACGTCGGAAAATCGACTTTATTTAATGCACTTACCAAATCAAGTGTTCCCGCTCAGAACTACCCGTTCTGCACCATAGATCCACACAACGCGATCACTTTTGTACCTGATGAGCGGCTTGAAGAGCTGCGTAAAAAGTATGGCTCTGAAAAAATCATTCCCGCCACTGCTACATTTGTAGACATCGCAGGATTGGTTAAAGGCGCTGCCGCCGGCGAAGGCCT
>JAGVMI010000148.1 GCA_020053845.1 Candidatus Babeliales bacterium | reverse complement strand
TGAATAGCTTGTGAAACCATCGCTCGTGTGATTTGATTGCCACCACTTTGAAGTAGTTCTCTCACAGCGGGTGTATTTGATGCCTGAACTGCTAGCAAGAGAGCATTATTGGAATCGATTTCTATCTTAGCGCCCAGGTTGAGTAGCTGCTTGATGATGAGCCCAATTTGTGGAGAGGCGGCGACATCTTTTACAACATACATGAGAGCATTGTTGCCATTTCCATCTATAGCATTGATGTCTGCGCCAAATTCTAGGGCAGTAGCGATAGCCTGAAGGCTTCCTTCGCCATTATAACCAGCGCTTGCCAGTACGTGCAAAAGAGGCTGTGCATTTTGCGTGCCCTCAAATGCAATTGAGCGAGCGGTGAGTAGATTATTAACATCTCTCTTAGCAAGTACCCCAAAAGGCGCTTCCAAAATTGAAAGATTGTTAATTGCGCCATTGTTCAAATACTTGTACTGACTATTTTTATCGAAAGAAGTTTTGATTGCGCTTATAAACGACATTTTTTGTCGAGCTGTCCATCCCTTATTTGAAGATAAAACGAGCAGTAGCATGATCTTATTTAATAGTTGAATGCGCTCAGCGTTTGTTTTTGTGCTCAAAGAATTAACAAATGGTAGTAACGCAAGACCTGTAAAGAATGCTGAGGGTTTGCTTTCTTCTAAAAGTGTAATGAATTTTTCTGTTTGTTCTGCAGTAGGCACTAAAGATCCTATAATTTCATAAGCCAGCGCCATGCCTCTGCCATTGGAATTATATTTGTCATCTAAAGCAGCAGCGGCTACCCCTTCAAGAATAATAGGCACGAGCGGTTCGTTTATGGTGTTATTGGATTTAAGTTGCTGAATAGCATTATTGACTTTTTCCAGGGTGTTTTCTGCATTTATATCAAGGGTTGCTAAAATTTTTCGTGCTTGAGCGCGAGCTGCTTGCTTTTCTAGTGCAGAGATGTTTCTGTCTATGCCTGTATCTGCTTGTAGCATTGAGTGCGTAGCGTATCCTGTGATAATTCCGCAAAGCGTGATAGTTACAATACGTTTCATTTTCCCATTCCCCTAATTAGATATACACTTCCTATTTTTAGTTATTGCTGTTGCTGGCGTGCGCGAATTTCTTCGCGAAGAATGTCCATTAACTCGCTATGGTTATTCGTAATTGCTATTTCAAGCGCGTTTTCAAGTATGTCATCATCAATGCGATCGGAGGCTAGGGTAAGCATAGCGTTTACTTTTGGTATATCATTTCTTTCGGTAGCTTCAGCGAGTGCATCGTAGATCACATATTCTTGATTATCATCAGGTGAAATAAATGAAGCAGTTATAGTTGCCCCATTGCGCAGTAGGGCTTGCGTAATAGCAAGAAGGCCTGCTGTACTCGCGGCAAAGGTAAGTGCGTTTATATCTTCGCCATTCGTAAAGTTAATGGCTTCAAGGGCCTGTGGGCCGCTTGCTTTAACAAGTGCGTTAAGCGCAACAGGATCATTTGCCATGGTAACCGTGAAAACGGGGTAAGAGAAGTCTGTTTGGCTAAATGCAAGGCGCGTTGACCAGTCGAAACTAGTACTGCCACTTTCATCATCTGCGATAACTTCTTTGAGCATGCGTAGGATATTTTTGCTGGAAGTGCCAAGTACGGCTACAGGCTTTTTGGTTCGTGATGCTTCTTCTGATTGTGCTGCTTCTTGCGCCTCTTTTTTATTTATCCACTGCTCAACTCGTGCTATGAAATCAAGCTTATCTGCACGCGTCCACATATTTTTCGCAAAAATGAAGGTGAGGATTGTATGCTTCGCATCGTTTTGCGGCCTTGTTACAAAGCGGCTTATCTGTTGCATAAGATTCATAAACCATGGGCCAACAGCGCTATCATAAGGCAGAGCGGCTAATGAAGTGATTGCATTATTAAGCAATGGTAACGTGCCGATGGGGCTTGAGCTATAGCGCAGCACGAGTGGCAAGAGCTCCATGATAGTGGTGCGTTTTTCTGCTGATGTTGTATTGGGTGACATCGCAAATTGATGCAGTACTTGGTAGATTACAGGGGCATATGCTGTTTGCGGGATATTAAGTTTTTTCAGTTGAGACATGGTATGTTCAGCTGTTGGTACCTGGGGAGCTATGGTATTGATTATTTTTGGCGCAAGCGCACGTGCAGCAAGATTCTCAAGAGAAGCAACCTTTGATTTTTGAGGGGCTTGAACAGGTGTTTGATTTGCGTATGCATTGATGTTGATGATAATCATGCCTACAACTAGTGCGCGTAATGTAACATATATATACTTCATTTTACTTCTCCAAAATATTTCGTTGAGTATTCTCAACCGCTTCTTGCATCTGAGCAGGGAGCTTCTCTAAAAGCTCACGGGGAAGTTGTGCTAGCTGCTCATAGGCATGAGTGAGATTATCTTCCATAGCTTCATCAAGCATACTGGCAATAACTGTCAGATCATTTTGTTCAGCTATCTCTTGCGCGCGTTCAAGCATGACCACATCTAATTGATTTTTTGCAAGCAGCAGTAACAATGCAATCATCGTTGCATTAGCTTTTACTACTGCAGTGTCCAGTGCATTAAAAACAATTGTCCAATCGTGCGTGCGAGCATTCACTATTGAATGCTCAATACGTGCGGGATTGTTGCGATTGAGGAGTAATATCACCATATCATAAGCACCTCGATTCACTGCGGCATTAAGTGCGTTGCTGCGTGTGCTATCAAGTGTATTAACGTCAAAGCCTGTGCTGAGTATAACCCCCACAGCGATAGGATCTCCCATTGCTATTGCTGCAAAAAGTGCGTATGTGAAGCTATTTTTTGTATGTGCCATTTTTTACAACGCATTTACCTTTATAATGTACCAAATAAGTGCATTGTTCTGCTTGCTCTAATTGGTGATTACAAACTTTTATAAGGCTTTCGGTAACAAATTCAAAGCTATTGTAGTC
>JAGVMI010000132.1 GCA_020053845.1 Candidatus Babeliales bacterium | reverse complement strand
TGTAAGTACCTTTATCCCACACAATTACTGCACCAGCCCCATATTGCCCTTCAGGAATAATTCCTTCAAATGATGCATAATCACGCGGATGATCCTCAGTCATAATCGCAAGCCGCTTGATACGTGGATTGAGCGATGGCCCTTTGGGAATGGCCCAAGACACAAGCACACCATCTATTTCAAGACGTAAATCGTAGTGCATATGACTTGCATGATGCTGCTGCACCACAAACATGCAGGTGCGTGAACGCCGCGTATTGCCGCGCGGTTCTTTAGTTACGTTAAAATCGCGTTTGGATCGATAGGGAGCAAGCCGATTTGCCATGAGCATTTCTCCTTGCATGAAAGACACACTGATAAGTGCGAGTAAGAAACTACACCGTGTCATCATCGGCCTAGCATATCACAATGAGATAAAACCGATATTATTTTTGTTGCTGACGAGCATAAAAAACGCCCGCCTGCAAAAGCAACACGTACGTGCTCTTTGCAAAACGGGCTATGTATTGCACCGATAAAATAACCTATTTATGCAAACAAAGAAGTTCCCCGAGCTGGTTTGCGCTGCATAAAATGATGTACGCGGTGTACCGTACTTTTTATCGCACGATATACTTCTCTGCTTTTAGCAGCAATATAGTAGGAGATAGACGAGCTTTGCTTTTGTGCCTCTGTAAGCGCATTACGCACTTGTGTAAGGCATGCCTGGTATTCGGCTTCGTCATGACCGCAATACAATTCAAGCAAACATGGTAAGGATATTTTGATTGCTGCAATCCATCCTACGAGATCGCTATCTTCTTGCGTGAGTACGCAACATGCCATGTCTTTCGCTCGCGAGAGTGCACGCAATCCTTCATCAGATTCTTGCGATGAATTGCGTACTGCATGCGCATGTTCCACAAACCATGCTATAACCTGTAAGCGCTCATAAAGAGTCAGAATATGTTTCGTTTCTTCTATAGCAATCTGCGATGAGAAGAAGGAATGCGGCTGCATCAAAGGAACTATCACAAAGTTATGGATCCACTGCGCTCGCTTAGATTGATTATGTGCATGCTTACGCACCGCAAAATGAGCTGCAGCTCCTGTACCTATCATCCCCGAAACTGCAAGCGTGGCTTTTACAGGGAACGCCTGCATCTGCATACCCTGAAGCGTAAATACGCCAAGTATGCTTGATAACAGCAGTCTCTTTATAGATGCACCTTTGCAATAAGAGACGGCAGTACTGCTGCACATGCTAAAAAAAGGGCTTAGAACGTGTTTTATAGTCATAGAAACCCCCTAAAATTAGGTTTATTACCCTCATAATAAGGGAGGGGGTTCATTTTTCAATAGCGCCAAGCCTAAATGCTACAAATAGCACTTTGGGCGAAAATTACCCATAGAAAAGCCCGGATTGCTCCGGGCCTAAAACGTGTTGCACGGCCTACTTTTACGCGAATTCGACTAAAGGCGCGTATTGAAATGAAACAATTCCATAATGATAATTACAGGCATATTGCTTAAACCCAAAACGTATATACAATTTTTGTGCTGCATCATTGTTGATACGCGTTGCGAGTTCAACAATCTGTGCGCCTCTTTCTTGTAACTCTTGCACTGCATCAGCAAGCAATTTTTCTCCATAACGCTTACCACGATATACAGGGTTAATTGCCAAAAAGATGATTTCACCTACGGCTGAAGATTTCATCCTATAGGCGGCAAAACCAATGAGATTACCACGTTCACGCACTACTTTAATGTGAAGCTCACCAGCTCCATTTTGAGTTCCATCGACAGATCTAAATGCTAGTATGTTCTCGATAGAGCACGTGGGATCAAGCGTAAGCCAGTAGCGATTTGCATTAAAAAGATCGACTACATCCTGCATATCACGCGCATCGTCAAAGGAAACAACGTTTGCATCTATGCCGGTGTAATAGCAATAGGTCAAATAAGCATTACTTGCTACAGCAGCAAGTGCCGAAAGTGGACTTCTCCATACTGATGTGCTTGTATTCTGCCTAGATTGAGCATGCTGCTCATGTGTATCAAAATTGCCTGCTAGCACATTTTGTTGAGATAGCGCTCCAACTAAGCCCATACCCATAATTGATGCTAAAATACGCATCTTCATAATAACCTCCGTGTGCAGATCGCACTTCATTCGAGCTTTAGTTTAATTTGCTCAAAATTTCTTGATTTCTGCGTAATATTTCTTTCTTTAACATTAAAGTAGTGATCACAAGCTTGTCTGTAAGCCGTTTGATGCGATAACACTTCCATAAGTACATCGCGCCAATAACTAATAGAGCACCCCCAACAAGAGCAGCGACTGTTTTCGATTTTGGGCTATGCTGCACATATTCACGAGCATTACCCAGAATACCACTATCTGCAGCCTGAAGCGGCGCAGCACATGCTACAAACAAAGTTAAAGCAAGAGTTAGTTTTCGAATAATCATCATAACCTCCATCCATCTTTCATTTACATTTATAGTAACTAGATAAGTCTCAGCATTATTAATAAGCGCTTCAAAAGGTCTCTAAAATGCAGTGAACTTTTGTATTCAAATACCACACCATCTGAATAACGATATATCTCATAAAATCCAAAGCGCGTGTACAGCTTGTGCGCTGCCTCATTGCCAGCAAACATACCAAGTCGCACTTTTTGCTCGCCCATCTTTTTCATTTCTTCAATAGCATGCGCAAGAAGCTTTTCGCCGTAGCGTTTGCCGCGGTGATCTTTACTTACTCCCAAATAATTAACGTAGCCGGGTATGTATATAATAAAGCCAACGAGCCTATCTTGATTACGCAATACGCTGATATGAAGCTTGTTATGTGAAACAACTTCTTTTTGCGTCTCTTTTCTGATTTTCTCAGCAATGCTATACGATGGCTTGCTGATAAACCACTGGCGATCCGCATCAAAAATTTTCACAAGCTCATCCATATCGCGCGCATCATCAAAAGGCATAATCGCTGCCTTGTCACTAACAGGCTGTATTGCTACAGACTGAGTTCGCAGCACCGATGGCAATAGGTGCACAGACACATTAGGTACCAAAAAAGGCACAAGCAGCACCAACAAATGCACATTCATAACCATAACCTCCGACAAGCCGACTAATTCCACTTGTAATAATTATAGCACGCGTAGCCAATTTCACAACCGCCCTGCTGAGCGCAAAAACGTTGATTCTAGGGCATTTTTGAGCGTAAAAAAGCCCGGATTTAATCCCAGGCTGGTCTTTTTCGTGTTTAAAGCTCTCAAGCACTATTATGCTTCTCGAGGATATACGTCATAAAGCCCAACTGCGCGCGTATTGATCTTGTATTCAAAATATGCCACGCTGTGGCTACGGCCTGTCTCGCAAAACCCAAAGCGATGATATAATTTTTGTGCTGGCTCATTGCCAATATACATTCCCAGTCGCACTTTTCGCATGCCCATCTTTTTCATTTCTTCAATTGCATGACCAAGAAGCTTCTCGCCATAGCGTTTGCCACGATGATCTTTACTCACCCCCAGATAATTGACGTGGCCTGCTCTATATATGATAAAGCCGACGAGTGTGTCACACTCACGCAATACTGTGACGTAAAGCTTATCATCTGCACAACCCGCCTTTTGAATTTCTTTTCTGATTGCTTCAGCAATGCTATACGTTGAGCTGCCAGTAAACCACTGGCGATCTGCATCAAAAATTTTTACCAGCTCATCCATATCGCGCGCATCATCAAAAGGCATAATAACTGCCGTTTCACACACCAACTGAGCTGCGGCAACTTGTTGAAGCTGTGCACCCTGTGCAGCTTGATCAGATATATTTGGCATCAAAAGAATAGGGCACATGCTCGCAAGCAATGCCAATAGACGCAGATTCATGATATGTGTAACCTCATTTATTCAGAAAGGTCCTTCCACTCCTCTTCATTTTACCATGGGCCACCCTTTTTTACCACCTGCCCCCATCTGAAAAAACGCGCATTATAAGGCAAATTTGAGCGTAAAAAGGCCCGGATCGCTCCGGGCCTTTTAAAAATGTCTAAAAATAGATGCTCACCATTAAAAGCGAGGCGGCTGCTGCCACACTATTGTAACTGTCGTATATGCTCTATCTTCATCATCAAAGCTCACCCACTTACCGTAAACAGTGCGAACATTACTTGTGCCATCTCTTTGAGTATTGTAGAAAAGAGCTTTGAGAGTTGCTCTTGTTTTACGTATATGATCACCAGAAATAGCTAATTTTTCGCCATGTACTGGTGCAACTTCTTGAGCAATTGCGTTTCGTGTGCTCAAATCACATATTGCTCTTATAATTAAGCAAAAGTCCTCAATATCTTCTTCATTCGCACCACTTAACATTGCTGCCAGATCTTTGGATGAAACATTTTCCGCCATATTTTCGAGCTCTTTTTTGCAGCTGCTCAAAACATACTTTATATCTCCAGAGAGATATTTCATAACAATGAATGCAGCATTAAGAGTGATAGATCTGTCATTGATAAATGCAGTGATGCATTCCTTAATTTTATCATAGCAGACTCCAGAGCTTAGATAATTTTTGGGCACGTTATAACATGCCTGCTGCAGCTGCTTCACATCTCCTTTTAAAAGCTCAGGGGTTATATGAGCAACAAGTTCTTTGATTTGCTTGCCCTGGTTTGCAGTGCTCGGATTTGAAGGCACCTGTGTATGCAAAGCACGATACATACATAATGCTGCCAGCGCGCTTGCTGTACCTATGGCAACTATCGCCATAGTTTTTTTAGAAATTTTGCTCGTTGAGAAAGAACTCGTCAGGCGACTTGCAAAATCTTGTGCCGATTGCCACATAGCTTTGCCTACAGACGCACTATCAAAAGCTTGAGCAGGCGCTGCTGGGCATGCTACAAGCAAACCAAGAATTAGGGTGAATTTACGTATAATCATTATAACCTCCATTTGCGATCAGAGCTGCAAAGCTACGCAACGCGCCACTATTTGCGTCATCTACTGTAGTCGAAGCCTGACGTCGTCCATAAACGTATCCAGCGCTGCCTTTTGTTCCTGTGGCGTTGATGGCCGCGTCTCTACATGCTCAACAAATCTATTCTCTTTATCTTTCAGCTGCTTATAAGCAGTCGTTTGTTTTTCTTTTGCATGAAAAAGATGAGCCATTGTCATTGAAATATCAGCAATACTTAATTTTTTGTTTTCAAGCATTCTTTC
>JAGVMI010000095.1 GCA_020053845.1 Candidatus Babeliales bacterium | reverse complement strand
TGAGCACGCTCACAGCCGCTACTATGCGCTGAATAATACCATAATGGAAAAGCAGCCCAACAAGCGCGCCAAAGAATATCATGACAGGCAACACTTTGAAGCCAAAGATAAAGCCCCACGGCCCCGCAGCATCCACAAGGTTCCCAAACACAAAACGCGAGCCATTATCAGCAAACTGGTAAAGCATACTCACATAAAATGCCACAGTGTTGAGCACTGCTTTTCCTGCAGCTGTTTTGAGCACGAGAAAACCGATAAGAAACTCAAGCCCAAGCCCTGCAGCTATCAGACGATAGTTAATGTGTGCACGTTTTCTTGAAAAAAGTGCGGCTACAAGCAATACGCAAAGTATGCCGATGATATTACAATAGCGGTTGTATGCAAGAAGATATGTATACAAAGACATGTAGAGCATGCTCCTTAGAAAACATCTAAAAACACCATGTTTGGCAGGAGCTTAGTATACTCTTTTTTAAAAAATTGGATGCAGTTCGAGAGACAATAAAAGTTATTGCTCAGGAGAATTTTGAAAGAAATTCTTTTTTACGATCTTCAAGCTCGCCTACTCGCAAAGCCTGTACAATCTCATCAAGATCGCCTTCCATCACGTAATCAAGCTTCTTGAGTGTCACATCAACTTGATGATCAGTAACGCGATTTTGGGGGAAGTTATAGATGCGGACTTTTTCTGCACGAGATGCAGCGCCCACTTGCTCTTTCCGCTGACGGCTCATCTCAGCTTCTTGCGCTTCAACTTTTGCAGCAAGCAAACGAGACTGCAACATCTTCATCGCTTTTGCTTTATTCTTGTGCTGCGAACGCTCGTCCTGACATGTCACGACGACGTTTGTTGGCACGTGCGTAATCCGAACGGCAGAGTCGGTAGTATTTACGTGTTGACCACCTGCGCCACTTGAGCGGAACACATCAATACGCAAGTCGGCAGGATTAATCGTAATATCAACTTCTTCTGCTTCGGGAAGTACTGCTATTGTGGCTGTTGAGGTATGTACGCGGCCCGCTGTTTCTGTAGCTGGCACACGCTGCACGCGGTGTACCCCAGATTCGTACTTGAGATGGCCATAAGCGCCTTTACCCACTATGTGCAACACTGCTTCTCGATAGCCACCAAGATCTGTCGGGCTTGCGCTCTCAATAGATGCCTTCCAGCCTTTCTTGAGGGCATAGTTGGTATACATACGCAGTAAATCGCCCGCAAAAAGAGCGGCTTCTTGGCCGCCAGTACCTGCACGAATTTCAAGGAAAACTGAACGGTTTTCGTGTTCACTTGGCGGAACCACGAACAGCTCAAGCTCCTGCTTTTCTGATGATAAACGCTGCTCAACATCAGCAATTTCGAACTCGAAAAGCTCTGCCATTTCCTTATCAGTATTGGCTGCAGCTTGCTCACGCGTCTGCATAAGCACTTTCTCGAGATCGTGCACAGCACGATGTTTTGCCAAAAGGGTAGTCAAATGTGCATGCTCTTTTTGCATAGCATGGCGCTTTGACGGCTCTAAAGCTGGATCAACGAGTGATTGCTCTAACGACTGAAAACGTCGCTCAATAGCATCCCAATTGGCAAACATGGTACCTCATGCGGACAAAAAAAGAGGGGCAGGCTATTAAGCCTGGCCCTTCTTATCATATTTCTTCTTGAATTTGTCGATACGGCCAGCGGTGTCTACGAACTTTTGAGCACCGGTAAAGAATGGATGGCACGCCGCACAAATGGTCATTTTGAGCTCAGATTGTGTCGAGCGCGTTTTGAATGCATTCCCGCACGCACAGCGAGCAACCACTTCGTGAAGCTCTGGATGAATGCCTTTTTTCATGAGCAACCTTTTGATGAACTGACTGAAAATCTACTTGGCATCGGCACTATCGCGCGCCAGACGCACTCTGGTAAAGTATCCCGAAAAAACGCCTTCTTGTAAAGCCTATCCACAAGGCCAAACCTCTATTTTCTGGCCTACATGCCCAAGATTCCAGGGGAGGGGCAACTAACCTTGGCTACACGAACCAATAACAGTTACAGAGGTGGCGTTATAAATAAACTGGGGTATAGCATCGCACAATTGGCAGAACCGATCTTTATCTTCACAGTTTGTCAAAATAATAATGGCAATTTGATCGTCAATAAAATACATAACCTTTGATAAAAAGCCCTGTAACGCCCCTGAATATTCCACTACTCGCTTACCGCAATACATATCAACAAACCACCCATAAGCATGAGCTCTGTCAGAATTTTGAGACATTTTCACATGAGGGACAATCAGCAGATCCAAAGACTCTTTTTTAAGAAGCCTCCCCCCAAAAAGCCCTCGTACCCATTTATGCATATCTTCCAAGGAAGCATACACATCTCCGCTGCCAACAAGAGTTAAGGGATTATTGAGGGATGGACTGCTACGCAGCCCGTCTTTCTCCACCTGATATCCGTACGCCCTGTTTTTTACTACATACTCACTTATAAGGCTCCCGCTATCATGCATCTGTAGAGGGCTATATACATTTTCTTTAAGAAAAGCCGCAAAAGAGACCCCTGATACTTTTTCTATTATGGAAGCAAGCAACAGATAACCCGTATTTGAGTAACTATACTGCGATCCTGGCATAAATTCGAGAGACCAAGTCTTAATTTCATTTATCATAGTATCAAGATTTGTACATTCACTTATAGACCCCCAATATTTATAGTAGTTCGGAATGCCCGAAGTATGTGTTAATAAATGATGAATCTGCAGTGAATCAGGAAAACCTGTAATGTACTTACAAACTGAATCATTAACATGCAATAGCTCTTTTTCTTGGAGTAATAGAATAGCAGTCGCCGTGAATGATTTTGTATTTGATGCTATGGGAAATTTAACGCTCGCGCTGTTGGGCACTTTGAATTCAACATTTGCGTATCCGTAGTATTTTTCAAATACTACCCTCCCTTTATCCGCAACAAGTACAGCTCCACTAAAATCTTTCTGATTGTATAGGTATTCATCAAACTTCTGTGTATCTAATATGGCAAATGAAGACCCTGCTATTCCTGCACACACCATAGATGCAAATACTTGTCTAAATGCTATACGCATATTATCCCCCAAACCTTATTGTGTCTTATCGCTAAATCAATAGAGGCGTTACAAACACATCAAAATGAAGTACATCACCTATAACACTGATCAATCCGCCAGTACAATCATCTTTTGTCATTTAAAACAACCATATCCCAGCCTACTTAAGCCGCATCACTATCTTGCGTTTCAAGATTGGGCCAGCAATTTTGCAATGCTCGTTTTGTTTCAATTATCTTCTGATGTAGCTGTTCAGGCGTAAAGTACACCCCAGGGTAGCGAACAAGATCGTCTTCCAGAGACGTAAACCTGGAAGCTACTCGAGCGAGTGAACTAAATGCTTCATATTCTGCCTGGGTAAGCATTTCAAAATTGATTTCTAAATCGAAGCACTTGTATAACTCATTTGAAAAATCAGAACCATTTATTTTGCCAAACAAATACTGATCAATTAGCCAGCACAACTGTCTCTTGTCACTTAAAGCAACCATATCCCAGCCTACTTAAGCCGCTACATTTTTGTTGAGGCACTCGATATAATAATCTGCCTCTGCAGCACTAAGCTCACCCTCTTTTTCATCGAGCTCTTCCAGCTCGCTCATTACACTTGCTATCGACTCCTGCTCATTCTCTTGATATACGAAATAATCGGAAAACCAAATCACATTCACCCAATCTACAAGCATATTTTCTGTTATCCTTTTCTGCTTGTAGAGTTGCAGCATATGTATAACATGTTCTTTATTTACCATCACCAATTCAGTGATGCTGTCTAATTGCAGAATGCCAGAGATATCTTTTCTGGTAAGCTTCCCGTCTCTAAAGTGGCAAAGCATTTCTATAGCGCTCAAAATTTTACCTTTCGATGAACAAACATCCCCATATGATCGAAAGTATCTTTAAAAAATGTGATGGTTCTTCCCTCACATGAAATAACTTTGTAGTAGATCGCTTTTGACCCCGTAACATTGCCAGGCTTTGTTATCTGAATTAAATAAGTTCCACATGGAAATTCCTTAATCAGGTAATCAGTATAGTCCGCAGAAACCTTATCTAATACGCGCCTTATATTTGTCCCAACAGAAGCAGGAAACGATGTCAATAATTGCGCCGCGTCACGTTTACTGGTAGCAAACCATATATTTGTAGGCTCACTACTCATCAGAAACGTCATTTGGTCGGCAACAGTCTTTTTTTCTTTGTCCTTACATTCATCCGGATCTTCAGGATCACAGCCTTGCGGAGGCTGTAATTGCACCGTATCTTCTTCACAAGCATCTATATTTTCATGCTCCGTACCACGCAT
>JAGVMI010000144.1 GCA_020053845.1 Candidatus Babeliales bacterium | reverse complement strand
TCAATGTCCTTCAATGGATGTTGCAAGCTAGCCTTATTCCATTAGCTTATAAGTGGTGCAAATGTATGTATGGATTTGTCGAAATTAATAATGATATGAAGCGCAAAGGCTTAACATGGGCCCGTATGTTCAATGGTGCTTTTGGTAAGCAAACAATGAGTAATACTTTGCTTCTTACAACGTTTACTGCAGGAGCTGCAGCAGTTGGTGGAGCTGTAAAAGCCTACAATGAGCTAAATAATTGGCGTCATAATGAGGATATAATGCAAGCCGGAATCGATCTTGGCGTGCAAGGAGCAGGGCAAGGAATTTACGCTCAAAAGGCAAAAGATGCTCGCGAAGAATGCTTGCGAGGGGCAATTATTGCATCTCTTGCTGGAGTTGTCGCTGTAGGCAGTTGGTGGGCGTTAGCGAATTGCAGTGCCGCAAAATAGTACTGATTTTTAAACAATATTTTCGAAAAAAGTATTTAATGGAGGTTATTATGAAGAATCGTATAACTAAAGCTCTTTTGACGCTGTGTGTTTTTGCTGCGAGCAATAGCATGCAAGCTGCTGATGTATCTATTCCCAATCAAATTCAAAAGCAATTGTGCGATGCAGCAAATATGATGGGAGCAGCATCTCTTTTTGGTGGAGCGCTCCTTGCATGGCAGGGATGGGGCAAATTAGTGTCTGCATGTGAATCGAGAAAGTGTGCTGAGCTTGCTTCTTCCGCAGCTACAGATCAAAGATTTGGCAAAATTCTTTTAAGAAATGGCGCGCTTTGGATCATGGCTGGTGCTGGGTTACTACTCTTGGCCCATACTATTAAGCCTGCAGTGCAGAAATAATTACATGAAAATGCAAAAGCTCAAACTTACAATGTTTTGGGCTTTTGCATACCAATGAATAATGAGAGGTTATGATGTTCAGGCATTATATACATACATTGCGTGTTGCGCGCACCTTACTTGTGCTTAGCGCGCTGGTAGGAATGCAGGATGCAATATGCACATGGCGATCATATTGCGGCCTTGGCTTAGCGGCAGCAGCAAGCTCTATGGCAGTAGCTGCAGAGCGGCAGCACATTAACGCTCATACACAGCCTATAGCAGAAGAAGCGGCGCCTTGCGCATACGAACGTGTAAACACATTAGTGCAAAGCATGTGCGAAAAACATGGCGTAACTGCAGATGTATATTGTAGTGAAGATCCTGGATTGGCACTATCACACATGTGCGCAATTGACGCTTACGCAATGCCTTATGGTCGCATTGCATATAAAAAAGGAATTGATGGTGCAATCATTATATATAAAGGTTGGGCTGATTCCGCAGAAGAGCATTTGAAATCGCTGGGTGATCAGAATAAAGCTTCTGTATCGCGGCCATCTTCGGCGCGTAATATGGCATACATGGCAATGTATGACCCTCAAGATTTTATTCAAGCATTTACTGCAATTTTAGAGCATGAAATCATGCATATTAAGCATCGCTATTATATGAAAGTTGGCATACTAGCTGCAATAAGTCCGTGTGCGGCGGCACTCTCGTATGTAGCGCTTTCTCGTGTACAAGATGCACTTGTGCCATCTAATAATTGGACATCGTATGTGCTTGGCGCTGTCAAAACAGCAGCAGTTTCTGCTGCAGCAGTTATGGGCATGCGTTGGTATCGGCGCCATGCTGAGTGGCAGGCTGATGAAGGGATTACACAGCCATCAGATGCTTTTGCAGAAATATTAGAAAATTTGGCTGAAAAGCGTGAGAGCAAATGGTCGCCTATGTTTAGGTTTATCGGAACTCATCCGCTTTCTTCCGAGCGTGCACAGCGCGTGCGTGAGCGGATAGCTTAGGCTGAGTAAGTAAAGATACGTATGGATTAATGGAGGTTATGATGGTTATGTATTCACGATTGATGCATAGCGCGTATGTTGCACTATGTACGTTAGTTGCAATGCCAAGCGCTACATTCTGTAGCTGGCAGCGTGTTGCTGATTTTGCAAGAAAGCATATAGGAGCGGGCGTAGTATTTTCTATTGTAGGCGCTCCTGTGGCTATCGTGCATGCATTGGGCGTTGCGCCAAAACTAGAGCAGCATATATGGGGCACTTCCTATACTCATGATACCCTTGATGAGAGCAAAAAGATGCCTCATGTGATGCAGATTATAGAGAAAGTGTGTGCGCAATCGGGAGTGCGTCCAGAAATTCGTTTTTATACGCAAAACTATCTACCCTACTATGTCCCCACTAGCCTTACCTTACCAAAAATTGCGCAAAAAGATGGCCAATTACATGCGATTTATATTCCCCTCGAGCAGGCCCGCATAGTTGAGCGTGCTTGTGCTCAAAAATATGCTACGTGTGATGAAGCTGCTGGATATGAGGATACGTTGATTGAGGCAATGTCTCAGCATGCGCGATCGCCCCAAGATATGAAGGCATGTGTGTATGCATTTGAAATGATGATGCATCAGCAGTGTGCATATATTCGCGCAGGCTATGCAGATCACAAAGACTATGAAAAATTGCAAACTCCGCTTGTAGCAGCGGGAATGTACAGTGGTATGTCTCGCGTTATGCAGGCATGCATACCTATAGTTCCCATGCCACTCAAAGTATGCGCAGGCATTTTAAGCATTGGATTGTCGGTAACGCCCTTAGCATATCGTATGCGAAATCGCGTGCGTCACACTGATAGTGCCATTCCTGCTACACCTGAAATGAAAGAAGGTGTGCGCTGGTGGTTTGGCACATGTATGCCTGAAATATATGGAGATGATAGATATCTTTCACCTGCTGCACGAGCGTTTGTTAAATTGATTAGTATTGAGCCGTTGCGATCAGAGCGTATTAAGAATTTTGAGAAAGCATATATAAAAGCTCATCCTGAGTTAGCAAAAAACAGGAATTTAGTGGTTAAGGTACACTTAAAATAACCTTACAGATGCAACAGATTGCAAAAAGGAGCACATAACGTGCTCCTTTTTTTTGTGTTCTGCGCGCTTTCAGATCGTACTTGCCAATCATGTGATGTTGCACTATTATGCCCTCAGTTTTATATAACTCCGCACGGAATGCTTAAAAATAGGAAGTAGGTATGTTCACAAAACACATCATGACTGTCTGTGCATTATTTAGTTTTGCGCCGCTATCTGTGCATGCAATGAAGCGAGGAAGTGAGGATAGGTGCGAGTTGCCCTCTAAGCAGCAGAAAACTGAGTGCATTTCATTGCATGCTGCGGTAAGAGAAAATGACGCAGAGGCTATAGAGAAATGCCTTAAGAGCTTCAAAACTGAAGTAGCTACACGCATACTTAAAAAAGATGACAAAGGTAGAACTGCGCTTTATATTGCAGCAAGCAAAGGATTAAAGAGTGCGGCAGATGTTCTTTGTAGATATGGTGCTACGCCTTATGTGCGCTGCTTTCGTTCGAGTGTGAGCCCCTTTGAGGCAGCTGCACTGCATGGTCATATTGATATAATGAAACTTTTCTGTGAGCACAAGCAGGTTGATCAAGCGAGGATTGTTGAATTAACCAGCAGTGAATTTAGCGTATTTCATCGCATTGCTGCAGCGCGTATGGATTATTCATTGAAAAAGAAAGCATTTGATTTCTTAAAAGAGCATAACATAGGGCTCTCTATGCGAGTAGGGGATGAACACGCGCCTTACCTTGCAGCAGTCTGGGTAGGCGATTCACAGACTGCAAAGCTGCTACATGGTAAAGAGCATGCTGATGAAATATGCTATGCAAAATGGCGTCAGAAGGCTCTTGAAAGTGTAAAGTCAGATGCAGCTTCAGATCCAAAAGGAGATAAGTTCCTCGAGCTGATGAGCGTATGCGG
>JAGVMI010000040.1 GCA_020053845.1 Candidatus Babeliales bacterium | reverse complement strand
GCAGTTGCAGGCTCGCAGCATACACCACCCGTGCAGAACATGAGCACTTGCTTATCTTTAAAAAGATCTGCGTGTGCATCAAGGTAGGCGGGAAAATCGCGGAAGTTATCGATGTCAGGAGTAATAGCGCCTTCAAAAGTACCAATGCGGGATTCAAAGTTATTACGCGCATCAAGTACGATAAGATCTTCTGGGCGATTGCTGAGCAGGGCATGTGCCTGGCCTGGCTCAAGATGCTCGCCGGTGAGTGACATGTCGATAGTGGAAGCATCGTGTGCGCCCATATTAACAATCGACGTTTTGATCTTTATTTGCAGGCGTGGAAAGCATGCCTTAGTGCCCTCACTCTCTTTAAAATCTATGCTGCAAAAAAGAGGATGTGCATCCATAGCAGCCTGGTAAGCCTGCAGACTTTCATGTTCACCTGCAAGGGTACCATTGATGCCTTCTTTGGCCAGAAGAATACGGCCGACAAGGCCTAACTGGGTACAAAGAGAACGTTGCCAGTCCAAGATCGCAGATGGATCCTGAATGGCAACGTACTTATAAAACAAGATGATTTTTTCCATATGCCTAAAAACGCCTGTAATAAAGGTATGTAAGAACTTTATTACCGCTTAGTATACCGCCATGATGCTTTTCAGGCTACGGTGTTTGCATATTAACTAGGCGATTTAGGACTTGGTTATGTGCAAATGAAGGCCAGGATTGCTGTCAGTTACCGACGATGCATTCTTGGCTACACTGATAACTTTAGCGGCCGCAGCTTCTGCTGCCTTGCTCGTACTGCCTAGGGCTTTCTTAGCTACTTCTTCAGCTCTTTCTCGGATAAGAGATAAGTTGCCTAGTACGCCTTGAGGAAAGCCTGCAGAGTTTATATATCCAGCAATGATACTGTTGTTCAAGCTTTGATATGTGCGGTTTGCGTAATCAAGAGTAGCCACTGCTCCTGCTGTCCATAAGCCAAGCTTAGCAAGCTTCCAGCCAAAGCTTTCCTGAGTGTGATTCTGATGAGCTCTGTTAGTATTGTCGGGCGCATGTTGACAGAAGGCATCTATAATGCTTTTGACCGACAACGCGGTGTACATAGCTCCTGCTGCAAGCATCCATGATAAAACAGGCACTTGAGTTGTGGTAAACAAAGATGCAGATGAAACTTCAGGTTTAGGCATTATTTCGCTTAAATCCGCTTTAGCGCCTGTAGTCAGGCCCACTAGCATTATAGTAAGCAGCGTACGTTTAAATATAAGGTTCATAATTTCCCCCATTTATTGGTGAATTTATGCGAAGGTAGGTTTATACCCTCATTCTAAAGATAAAAATGCATATTATCCTTTAGAATAGCCTATTTGCGTGAATCGACAATCGCATGAGCCTACATGTGGCAGATAGAATTAACCCCCTGAAAGGGGTTAAAGAGCGGCTAAAAATGGCCTGAGAGCAACGTTTTCCTAAAGGGGGTCAACACGTTGCTTGAATGAGCGCCAGGTGAAGGCGAGAAACACAATTCCAAAGCCCAGAAGAGCCGGCACGCATACCTTAAGGGGCAAGAACTCAGGTCCGCCAATAATAGCGGTACGCAGGCCTTCGCTGATATAAATAAGGGGGTTGAGCAGGGCAAGCTTACCAAACCAGGGGGCGTAAGCGCTCATAATATATAAAGGCACCCAAAAACCGCCAAAGCTGATAAGAGGATGATTAACGCGAGACCATAGCGTGCCAAGCTGCGAGGTATTCTTCATGAGCATCGTCGCATAGTGGTGGTAGCCGGCGCAGCAGAAAGAACCTGCAAAGAGTACGGCAAGAGCGCCCATAATAGAAGCGTTGCTTGTAATGAAGTATGAGCCGAGAAACAGTTTGGCAACAGGGTAAAAAGGAAGCGTCATGATGAAAGTGAAAAACGTGGTGAAAACAATACGCTCTAAAATAATAAGACGTGCAGAGAGCACACTCATTTGGTAATCAACGAAGCGTTCATTTTCAAGATCAAAAAGCAGCTCAATTGCTTGTTTGTAGGTGACGACGAGTATGGGAATAATAATATTGCCTGCAAACATGATACTGCCTAATCTGGGGCCTTGCTTGCCGAAAAACACCTGGGCCTGAATGTAAGCAAATGCGAACGAGTAAATGAGTGGAAATGAAAGTGTGTAGTTAATGAGATAGCGCTTGAAATCACTTGCATAGACATTTAAATCGCGTACGATCAGTGCCCAAAAAACACGAGCAGTATGTAATGTGTGAGATATGTTGTGTGCAAGAATTTTTGGTGTAATCATACAGGGTCCAATCGTTTTTTAATGCCACGAGCCAAAATAGTCGCGCATGCTGCAATAATGAGTATACCCACCGGCAGGCAGATATAGGCAGAGAGAAATTCTCCTGCAATAAGCGATGCCCGCAGTCCTTCCACAAAATACGTCGTAGGATTAAGAAGGAATAATGTAGCAAGCACAGGCGATAATGCTTTCAGGCTATACCATGTTACATACATAGTGCTGAGCGAAAATATAATTTCTAATCTACGTGGCCATAAGTTTACGGTGAAATAGTCGTAGGTGTAGTGATATGAAAGTGCAAGCATAAACGTGCTGAAGAAAATCGGTAGTAGCAGATAGAACACGAGAAACAGCGGTACATGTACTGCATCAAGAGGGAAAAGTTCAGGCAGTATACGGTATGCTATAAGTATGATCGGTATAGTAAGAATTATAAATTCAATCGTAAAAGCCACGATTTGTTCGACAAAAATGACTGTCTTGGCAACAGGTAGCATCAAATAGTAATCAAAAGTATGTGTATGTGTTCGCTCATAGAGTTTGGTATATGCACACCAGTTGCTCAAAAGCAGGCAAAGGGATGCGAGAGCGCCGATGCATAATGCAGGTGCAAAGTGTGCAGGCATGCCAAAAATAGGAAAGAGCACGCCAAACATGCACAGTTCTGTTAATGCAATAATCAAGCCGTCAATAAATAGACCGTAAAGGCGTTGCTTGAGCACAAACATATCGCGATGAAGCAGTGCGCCAAAAATGCGCATATATGAAGTGAGTCTGTGACAGAATAGTTTGTTTATCAAAAACGCCATGAAACATTTCCTTGTTATGAAACGGGATCAAGTCGTGTGCGTGCAGCTCGCATCAGCAGATAGCATGATGCGCCAATCAATAAGCAGAGCATGGGTAGGCTAATAAAAAGAGAGAGATACTCGCCATTACCCATGATGGACGCGCGGATTGCTTCGATGGCATAGGTGGTGGGATTAAGCAGTAACAGTAAAGCTAGCTTGCGAGAAAATTGGTACACCGCATACCAAGAGACAAAAAATACACTGACGCAAAATATGAGTGAAAGCCGTCGTGGCCATATGTCATTGCAAAAATAGTCAAAGCGGTAATGCAGGCTGAGTGCGAGAAAGAAAGCGCCAAAAAACACGAGCGAAAGTATGTATACAAGCGCGAATAGTGGCCAGCAGGGAGCTGCTGTAGCAAATTGATCTTGCAAAATGTATATGCCAAAGCCAATTACTGGTGTGACAACAACAAGTGTTTCGATGACAAAAAAGGTGATTGTTCTGGCAAGAAGCCATGAATATGGCAGAGGGAGCGTAATGTGATAATCGATAACGCGGTTGAACTGAAAATCAAACGCTTGCTTAAGGCTTGTGCCGTACGCGCGATAGAACACAGATGCTGTGGAGGAGCCTAAATAAAGAAAGGGTACTAAGGACTTAGGCATGCCAAGAAGAGGCAAAAATTTCGCAAAAATGAGCACTTCCACGGTTACTACAATAACACTATCAATAAGCACACTCGTGAAGTTTCTGCTAAAAATATACAAATCACGCCATAACAATGCGGCAAAAATTGCCATATTTCTGCGTAAGCATGAAAGGGTATTCATAAGTTTTCCCTATCAGATTTATTCCTGCTGCATTCGATATTCGCGCATAAGCTGAAGGAAAATACGCTCCAGGCTGCTTTGTTGATGACGCTCTTTGAGTGACTGTACGCTTTCAATAAGCTTGACTGATCCCTTGTGCAAAATACAAATGCGATCCGAAAGCTCCTCGGCTTCGTCAAGATAATGAGTAGTCAAAATAATGGAGATGCCCTGGTTCTTAAGTGCTTTAATTAGGGCCCATAATTTCTGGCGAATATCAGGATCAAGCCCGACAGTCGGTTCATCAAGAATAATGATACGTGGATTGTGCATGAGTGCTCGAGCAATAAGCACGCGTTGCTTTGTTCCTCCCGAGAGCTCACTAATTTTAAATTCCGCGTAACGGGTAAGTTCGAGTTGTTCGAGCAGCTCATCAACACGAGCATTAATGACAGCTTTGGGCATTAAGAAGTAGCGCCCTGCAAATACGAGATTATCTCGTACGTTAAGATATTGATCGAGATTTTGATTTTGTGGGCAGTAGCCGAGTGCGTGGCGATAGCGCATTAGGTCTTTGTAAATGGAAATGCCTTTATAGCGTATATCACCCGATGTTGGTGGATGTAGTGTGGCGATAATGGACGAGAGCGTTGTTTTACCTGCGCCATTGACGCCGAGCAATCCGAAAATTTCCCCTTCATGCAGGTCCAGAGTTACCCCATTAAGAGCATGAACGGGGGAGCTTCCAGTTTTGTAAGTCTTGGTGAGATGGTCTATCTGGAGAATTGGTGTACTCATGATGTATCTCACTTAATAAGAATGTCATAGTGATGAGCGCATCGCACGGACTGTACCACGCTCATTATATCTATCATGCTTTTGATGTCAAATCGATCGGGATGCACTATCTGCTCGTGCATGAGGATGTATATGCATAGTTGCGCGCGCCTGCAGACGGCAGGCAGGCTAGGAGGCCCGGTTGTTTGTGCTGAGTATCTGTGGTATCCTGGAGACTATTGTTTTATCGAACTTCGCATACTTTAATAGCCAATCTGCGCACAGTATATCATGCCCTTACACGGCATATTTAACCGCAAAAGGAAACGCGCATGAGATTTCTTTTTTCACTTCCTATGCAACTTGTTGCTGCAATCGTTTTAGTATTGACGGTTGGATTGTCATTGAGTCAACCGACAGCAGCAGGGTTTTACACTTTTAGTATGGTATTTAAAGAGTTCCTTTCGGCGGTGTTGCCGTACATGGTATTCGCTTTTGTAACGAGTGGAATTCTTTCATTCAGACGTAATGCCCCGTTAATTTTGGGCATATTGCTTGCGCTTGTTATGGCGTCAAATGCACTTGGTACTCTAGTTTCTTATGTGATTATGCAATTCCTTTATCCAGTGATTGCATGCTCAGCGGGTTCCATGAGCGTTGTGTCTTTAACTTCTACCATTGAGCCATTTTTTACTATTCACTTGCCTCGCCTTATTCCTGCACACTATGCACTCCTTGGTGCTATATTCTGCGGGCTGTTCTTTAGCGTCGTACAGTGCTCGTTCTTTGAAAAAGCATTGAGCTTGCTCAAAAGAATTATTGAGTTTTTGCTTGCACGTGTATTTATTCCATTCCTGCCACTGTATGTCTTTGGGTTTTTCCTCAAGATGCATCGCGATGGCACGTTTGATGAGCTTATGAAGCATTATGGCTTTGTATTCTTGCTTATCGTGGGTGTGCAAACTGCATACTTGATTCTCTATTACCTCGCTGCGCATGGCTTTTCGCCAAAACGCGCATGGGATTCATTTGTAGTAATGTTACCAACCTACCTGACAGGCTTTAGCACTATGTCTGGCACAGCGACGTTGCCAGTGGCACTTGAAGGTGCAGAAAAAAATACGGGTAATCGTCCGTTGGTGCATATGGCACTTCCTATTATGGCGAGCATTCACTTTATTGGTGATAGCGTAGGTACTCCGCTGCTTGCGATGGCAACACTTGTGTTCTTCAAAGGCTGTCTGCCCGCATTTAGCACGTATCTTGTTTTTGTATTCTATTTCTGCTTTGGTATGCTTGCGGCATCAGGCGTTCCTGGCGGTGGCATTCTAGCAATCACACCATTCTTAATTTCAGTGTTTGATTTCACTCCTGAAATGGTTGGTGTGGCGACAGCTATTTACTTCTTGCTTGATTCGTTTGGCACCGCAACCAATATTACCGGTGATGGTGCGCTGATTATTCTTCTCAATCGCCTGCTTAAAAAGTTACGCATTGTAGACTAAAGATCAGCTCTACACGAGATATAAAAAAAGCCCCGCCTATTTAAGCGGGGCTTTTTGTTTGTTTATAGCGTCTTGTTACTTTTTCGCATTCTCAAGCAAGAAGCTGTTAACTGCATTGAAGAGTTCTCTGAGTGGCACATTAGCATTCATACGTGCAACAGTGCTGTCGCCTGATAACGCAGCTTTCACGAGATCTGTATATTCTTCAACTACCCATGCATAGCCGTTATTGGTAAGAAGGGTGCATGCCTGTGCGATGATCTCAACCTCGGTTGTTTTTGCGCAGAATGCGCGTAGAGGTTTGATGATTCTATCTTGGCCGAGAGTGATGGCAGCGGCGTTTAAAAGAGGGCACGTTGCAATTTTGATAGCATTTAAGCTCTTTGTCAGCATTTTAGTAAATGAGCTTGGTGCTGCCGCAGGTGTGCTGCTTGGCCTTAGATAGAGCATATAGTTAACACCTGCCCAGGCTGCATAAGGCACACCTATGATGAGCGAGTTAATGGCAGCATTTTTCAGAGACAGTCCATTATATGCTGCGGCTGCGTAAGCAAGCTCAAAAATTAACTCGGCTTCCTTCATATTCGCAAGTAATGATTCGTTAAGCCAAATACCTGATGCGCTTACAATAGCAGGAATTTTGGTATCAAACAGAGAAAGTGTAAGTGCGGTGCGATTGGGGCTAAACTTTTTGATTGCAACAGAAGATTCTATGCCTAAATCTTTCAGAAAGCTTCGCAAGCGATCTGCATATACTTGATTTGCATCTGCATTGCCTAGTAATTTACCGTACACGCTTGCGTGTGGCGCATGCCAGAGGCTATTGAATGCTTCAAGATAAGAATTCCAAGAAGATGATGAACTTTGTTCTGCAACTACTATTTGTGGAGTGCCGCTTGGCAGAGCGAGCGATGCTTGCTCTGCATTGAGTGAACCATATAGCAATGTCACCGTTAATAGTGATGATGCATAAGATCTTGATGTCATGAGATGCATTCCTTTTTATTGCCGATGTTGTAAAAACCGCTTTAAAATGAATTACTCACCATTTATAAGAGGCAGATAGCGTATTTATCGCTTTTTCTGCGATCGTACAAGAGTCTAACGAGATTATGATTACATACAACCTTTTTTCGCATTTTGTTTACTTGCATTAATGAGCCGATATGGTATGAATCGGTTGTTGATAGTTGTTTTGTGCATTGAAAAGGAGTGACCGTGAAGCGCTATCTATTAGAATTAATAGGAACATTTTTTATTCTCATGGCAGTAAGCTTTACCGGAAACGGCAATCCTATAGCAGTTGGCCTTATGGTAATGGCAATGTCATATCTTGCGTCACACATATCTGGTGCACATTTTAATCCTGCATTGAGCTTCGCATGCTTCTTGCGTGGGTTCCATTCGCTTGAAAAAACATTATGGTACATCGGTGCTCAAGCTGCAGGAAGCTTTCTTGCGTTGCTTCTTTTTAAAATTATTACTGGCCAAGTATTCAATCCTGAAACGGTTGCAGAGCTTTC
>JAGVMI010000053.1 GCA_020053845.1 Candidatus Babeliales bacterium | reverse complement strand
ATGTGGTCTTCGCAGGCGGTTAAAGATTATGTGCGCATGCTCCATCCGGGATTTGATTTGCGTCATATCATGACGTGGAAAACGCGCATTCTTTTTATTAAGAAAATGAAAAAAGGCTCTTTTATAGGGTACAATAGAACGTATCAAGCAACACGAGATATGCAGATGGCTATCTTGCCTGTTGGCTACTATGATGGCTATGATTTTCGCTTTTCAAACCGTACGAAAGTATATGTGCGTGGTGTTGCAGTGCCCGTGGTAGGGCGAGTGTGCATGAATCAGACGATGGTAGATGTTACTGATTGTCCGGATGTTGCCGTGCATGATGAGGTGACCTTGCTGGGTAATGATGAGCACATAACGGTGTATGATATTGCGCAACTTTCAGCAAGAGAGAACATTCGCGAAATCACTTCTACTTTACGCCATGATATTCCACGTATCCTTGCACATTCGAGCACTCAAGCATATGAGGCTGAGCCCCTTGCAGTTCCTTTGGAACGCGACATATCACTTATTTAATTTTGATTTTCGTGCATACAAGCGTGCAGAAACTGCCGCTTTATGCTGCGCTTGCAGGTAACTTTTTATGGTGTGCAGCAGTGTACCTGTGGGAATAAGATTCGCCTGCACTGCTTCAAAGCTCGTGAGAGCACTCAACTCGCATGCATCGTGTAAAGTAAGTGGTCCAACAGCAAGGCGCGTGAGGGCAGTAGTAGTTGCGCACGATCCTGCATTGCGCGCAATGTCATTTACCAGCGAGCGAATATACGTGCCATGGGATACACGAGTTTCAATGGTAAAAAAAGGCAGCTCATAGTTTTCAAGCGTTAAGCTCAGAATATCAACGAGTCTCTTTTTCAAATCAGCAATAGCAAGTAATTCATGTTCATCCATCGCGCCCGCGCGCGCGAGCGCGTACAGGCGTTTTCCCTTAAACTTGAGTGCGCTAAAAATAGGCGGAGCTTGATAGTAGGATGCCCCAAGCGATTGTATAGCATGCATTAGCTGTTCTTTTGATGGGAGAGTGATTGCTTTATTGTGTGGGCTTATGGGTGTGCCAGTGCAATCAAGTGTATCAGTAAGCGTGCCCAGTTGGCCCTGTGCGCGGTATGTTTTATCAAGCATCGCAAGATTTTTAAAGTGCGCAGTTGCTTCACGGCCTATGCCGATAAGCAAAAGTCCCTGCGCAAAAGGATCAAGCGTACCCGCGTGGCCTACTTTAGTACCACATGCAAGCAGTCGCTTCAGATGCGCAACCACATCAAATGATGAAAGATGTAGCGGCTTATTAACGAGAATGTATCCGGAAATAGAATGTTTTTTCATGATTTGTGCAACATAAAAGCGTGTAATTACCTTCCAATGTAGCAATTTGCCGCGCTTTTGCCCAATTAGCCTGCTAAAAATGGCATTTGGACAAGCGACTGTTGTTTGACGCTTGCTTTATTATTTACAATAGAAAATGATATTAAGATTTTTATGTGAAATCATTGAGCCGATTAGGGGAGTGCTCATGGACAAAATGAAACGCTTTATAAGAAAATGGTGCATGTATGTAAGCATGCTCTCTGCCCCCCTTGCCGGATTTTTCTTTGTGCGCACTATGTTTGCACCGCCAAAACCGCCGGTTACTAATAAAACTCTTGAACAACTCCAAAAGCAGGTTGAAGAAACATTAAGAAATATTCAGCTGAAAAAGACTGGCCAGCAGCCGCAGCCAGCTGCCCCTGCAAAAACTCCTTCTCAGACTAGTCAGGCTCCTCAAACTGCGCCTGCAAGACCATCACAACCGTCAATACCTATGCCTGGCAAAACAGTTCCCGTTGGGCCAGAGGTTCCTGTGGTAAAGCCAGGGGTTCCGGGGCGACCAGCTTCTCCTGTGCGTCCAAAGCCGCAACTTCCACCCAGACCCACCTCGAGCCAAGAATCTCAAGGGGGTACATTGCTCGAGTTTCTGCAGGTTTCAACGGGTCAAGAAGGCATTACTAAGCTTAAGACTATAGAGCAACAATATGCCAAGGTTATAACTGCAATTTATCTTTCTCTTGCCAACGCAATTAATTCATCGCAATTTCAAGAAGCGGTAGATGCTGTTGCACAACAAGGAGAGGTGGATATTCTGGATCCTGAGAAGATAGCTGAACTCAATCAAAATGCGTACAACCAGATATTTAAATGGAAAGTAAGGTATTACGAAGCTATTCGCACATTGCAAAATGCATGCGGACCGGCGCTACGCAAGCTCGATGAAATTATTAAGGCAAAAGCGAGTGGGAAAAGACTTGGAGATATCATGGAGATGATACCAGATTCGCTTAGAAAGCCAACGGACTTAGAGGGCATTCCTCAAGAGCAGCTCATCAGAGAAATAGAGCAGTTGAAGCTTGATTAGCGAGCAAGCAGGCATAATAAGGGAGTAGAAACAATGCGTCCTTTACCAGTAGTGCTCTTTGCAGGCCTTTGCATGGCTTCGTTGTCTGCGAAAGCGACTTCTGATACGCCAGTCAGTGGGCATGTGCAGGCTGCTAAAGATCGCCTTGCCAAAAAAGAGGTTGCCCGCAAGAGTGTGCGCAATAAGTGGAAGACAGAAGCCGAGATCATGAGCATGCTCAATGTAAGCAATATGGATGCAGCGAAAAAAGAAATTGAACATTTAATCGTAAATCTTGAGCAAGCCAGAAAAGCTATTCTTTCTACATTCAGGACGGGTGCCAAGGCGCTGAACTCTAGCTTATTAAACAGGCGTGTGGTTGAAATGGAAACCATGAGCACGGCAGATCTTTTTAAGGTGAATACTATTCGTTCTACAAATCAGCTTCTTTACAATGGTATTTATAAAGTCAAACTCAGCTGGTTTGAGGCAAGTACGTGGCTGAATGAGTTTTGCCAGACAGTGGTACAGCAAATGTCAAATCTCATCAACCTGCGCAAGACGCGTGCATCATACTCAGCTATTATGCGTGGCATACCTGAAAGCTTGCCGGCGCAACCAAATTTCTCAAAATATAGCGATTCCGAGTTGCTTAATCAGCTCAATAAACTGACGGTCGATTAAACGGACATACCGTTTTTTGACGGGACGCTCCCCCGGATTTCAAAGATCCGGGGGTTTTTTATTTTCGATAAATCTTTATGCTCATGTATACGTGAAACATTTAACTGCGAGCATAATGCTTATGAAATCAGCGTCATATATTCTTACTATTCTTATTGTATTTTCTAGCGAGGCGCGCGCATTAAATAGCGACCCTCATAGTTATCGCACTGCAGCGTTTGCCGCAGTGGGTGTGCTTACGCTTGGAGCAAGCACGTTTATCTGCTTGTATAAAAAGATGCCTGCTTTATTATCCAGCAAAAGCGTCGACCAGTTGGCAGCACTTCTTAATGCGTTGCATGTGCAAACGCCTGAAGAGGGCATTGCAAAGATAGAGGAGCAGGAGCACTCAATTGAATTAGCGAGACAAAAGCTGAGTGAAGCTACCAGCCAGCTGAACGAAATACGCGATTTTTTAGAATCATGCAATGGTGCGCATGATATTAATGAAGCGCATGAATATATAGAAAGTGAAGTGTGTAAGTTACGAGATAACACACTTTCAATTTTAGAAACGCTCCGTACCTATTTCCCTGATAGCCGTATAGCACAAGCGGTTGAAGAGATTAGTAAATCTGAAGGTGAGCTGCTTTTTGATAGAAAAGTAGTTGAGAATCTTACTATGCAAATAGCCATAGCGCTTTCTGAACATACCAGGCTGACCAACAATAGCCTTCAAGCAATTGAGGCATGTATGCGGTATGAACAATCCAAAAAGCGCGAGGAAAAGGATACACCTCAAGCTCGACGACGTGATGCAAAAAAAGCCGAGCGCGCTCGATAAGAGTACTCGGCTTTTTCAGTGTTGAAAGACAAACGTAATGTGTTATGCGATCTTTACTAGGCGATGCTTGCCCACGCGGACAATCATGCCATGCTTGATCTCAACTTGAGCCTTGAATTCTTTTATTGGCGTGCCATTAATTTCCACGGCTCCTGACTCAATAAGTCTCTTTGCTTCAGAAGATGAGTGCACTGATGAAACGAGCTTAATAAGATCCACGATCCATAGTGTTTTGCCAACCACATCAAGTGTGACTTCTTCAGCTTTGGTGTAGTCGCGCTTTTGAAAGATAGCTTCAAACGAGCCTTGCGCATGATCAGCTTCTGCTGCCGACCAAAATCGCGCAATGACGCGATGTGCCATATCTTTTTTGAGTTCCATGGGATGTAGTGTACCATACGCAACACGTTCTTGCAGGAGGCTTATCTCTTGCTTTGTCGTGTGCAAAAGCGCTTCTAGATAGCGCCACATGAGCGTATCCGATACTGACATCAATTTGCCAAAGGCATCAGTTGCCGGTTCGGCAAGTCCAATTGCGTTGCCTAAAGATTTAGACATTTTTTGCACACCATCAAGACCTTCAAGTAGAGGCGTGGTAATAACCACTTGAGGGCGCTGTCCCCACAGTTCTTGCAGGTGGCGTCCCATGAGCAGATTGAAAGTTTGATCGGTACCGCCAAGTTCTACATCAGCTTTGAGTTCTACAGAATCATAGCCTTGCATAAGCGGATAAAGAAGCTCATGAAATCCAATTGGCTGATTGTGTGCCAAACGCTTTGCAAAATCTTCGCGCTCAACAACACGGGCAACGGTAACCTTTGCGCATAGCTGTACAAATTCTGTGCTGCTCATTGTGGAGAGCCATTCTGAATTGTAGCGCACAATAGTTTTTTTAGGATCAAGAATCTTGCTCACCTGCTCAAAGTAGGTTTGCATGTTGCGCTCAATATCTTCTTGGCTCAAAGGTGGACGCGTTTTTGACTTGCCCGTAGGATCGCCAATGCGTGCAGTAAAATCGCCGATCAAGAATATTACTTCATGGCCGAGATCTTGAAATTGGCGCATTTTTGAAAGCACCACAGCATGGCCAAGGTGCAAATCAGGAGCTGTGGGATCCATGCCCAATTTGATTCTGAGTGGTTTGCCCTGAGCGAGCATTTTCTCAAATTGATCTTCGGGCGTGATATGTGCGACGCCAGCTTTTAGCTGTTCGAGTGCTTTGTGCGTTGATTCCGACATTAGCTGACTCCCAAAAGACGGGCAATAACGCCGCCTTCATAAACCATAAAACTTGTGACAAAGAATCGAAGTGGCGCTGCGAAAATGAGCATGATTACGATGGGAATCAAAAGCGATGAATATGCTTCTTGAGAGCCTGTGTAATCAGGCGACTTTTCAATAAAAAGCTGTAAAGCGAGGCGATAGCTGTTAAGAATAAAGTCCAGCACGCCGACCATGATGCTCAAATATGCAAGCGCGATGAGTATAAAGCCAATGGCAATACTCATTGAGGAATATGTGGGAAACGCATGTGCGATGAAAAGATGCGACATGCATTGTGAAAAAACGAGCATGGCATAGGCAATATCAAGTATGTCTGTCCCAAATATAGCAACAACTGCTACAAGCGCTATGAGCGCAATGGTGAAGTAGGCTATGGTATCTGCAAGGTATGTAAACACGAGCTTGGGAATGCGCATGCCCGACTTAATGCCAAGCATTTTGATGCTGCCATCAATATGATGGGGATTAATGGGCACTGAGCGGCTCCAGCCAAAGCGGAAAAGGATAAGAAAAATAGCGCCCACAGTATCAATGTGTACCAATGGGTTGAGCGTAAGAAAGCCCATATCGCGGGGCGTTTCATCGCCTGCTTGATATGCTATCCACGCCTTGAAAAATCCTGCGATGCTTATTGCCGTTAAATAAGCGATAAAGAAAGTGATAAAACCGATAAAGAGCTCTGCACATTTGAGATTAAGCATGGCCTACCTATGTATGCTTGCCTACATGTTACATTCTGTCATTTTAGGCCAATTATCTGAGAGGGTCAAAAAGTGTTTGGCTGCAGAGGTCTTACGCATGATACAAAAGAACAGGTGCAGGTTTGCTGATTCTAGGTTGCCGGCTATGATCAATTTCGATTGAACGGGAACTATTATATGAGGGGAAGTGGTTATGTATGCCATGCATATTCTTATCGCTTTGTGGGCAGCAGTATGCCCTTTTTTATGTGAAGCAGCGCAGATAAAAGCTCCCAAGGGCCTGTGGAGTTGCTTTTGTGTAACGCGAGAGGATGAGCAGCAAGGGGCTACAAGCAGAAACAGTGGCGCTAGCTTAGACAATAAAAAAGCAGAAATGAGCAAGCAGTTAGCCTCTTTAGTGCAAGAGAAGAATAAAGAACAGCTGATGCGCGTATTGCGCTCTATGCATGAGGATAACTATTCCGATGATGATAAGCGCTTTATGTATGAGCTCGCCTGTCGATATGCATTATGTGAAGGCTGGATAGAGGGTGCGCAAGACTCCTACAAGCAGGGATATAGTAGCTCATGTTTCTTGGTATTATTTGGCCGCATTGATGGTGCCAATCCGTGGCATGCAAACTCAAATAAAAACAGCAACATTGCCCGGCTTTGTATAGAACAAGGAAACATAGCACTTTTGCATGAGTGGACTAAAAGCACGAACATTATTAGTAATCCTTCCCAAGTACAAAAAACATTTAATGATACACTCAAGTCATATGCATCAAATATTCATGATCCCGCTGTGTCACCCCAATGTATCAAGTGGCAAAAAGATGGGCTGCACTATCTGATGTATATGTATGACTGCGTGCTTCAAGATGACTGTAAGGAGTGTGTGAGTAAGCTTCCCCTACATTGTCCTATCAAAAGCTTGCTGCAAGAGGAACGGCTTGAGGATAAAGTAAGGTCTGTTAAGTTGGATGCCCTGCTAAGGCTTTATGAGTATAACAAAGGTTCTCGAATAGGTAATGGCGCAAGGCGTGCATCTACACGTATAGAAGCTCACATAGTGCGCAGCGTTTCGAGTGTTACTTCAAGCTTTGCATCGGGATCAGATGAAACATTACCATCTCATCCTCTGCCGGAAAGATCGCTGAGCCTTCCCGTAAATATTACGGATTGGTTCAAAAATCGAGGAAGTAAGATTGTGAAGGTGACAAAAGACAGTGCAAAAAAAGCAAGCAGTCTCGTGTGTGATGCAGCGCAAAAAGTAAGTAATATGGTAGCATCTACAGATTTCGAAGCTTCAGTTGAACCTGAGACAGCCATAAGCGCAGCAGGTAATTTAGAAAACGAATAATCTTGCTCTGTGCTCCCGAGATTCTATCGACACTGCCTGTGCTTGACGGTAAACTGGCGCCGAACAGAAGATACAAGCGCATGTTTTTTAAAAAGGAGAGAACAGCGTGAACGAACAGCGTGTATCGGCTTCATCACAATGGTATGCGGGCGCAGGAATAGCGTTGCTTTGTGTTTTTACTGCACTTATCTATTACCCATCCTTGCACTATCCATTTCAGTTTGATGATCTTGCAAACATTATTAAGCATTTCAATATTCGTCATTACACTTTCTGGCAGCTTTTTTTCACGAGTACGCGCTGGATAGTGTTTTGGCTTAATGCAATTCATTATAAAATAAGCGCATTTGATCCTATTAGTTACCGTGCAGGCAGTGTAGCTACCCATATAACTAACGGGCTG
>JAGVMI010000072.1 GCA_020053845.1 Candidatus Babeliales bacterium | reverse complement strand
TGTCTGGCCTATACGTTACTACTGGCTTGAAACAGGGATTTTCACCTGCAAAGCATACTGTAGTTGGCTTTTTTGAATCGGTAGCATGCAAGATTTGTGTCAACCTAAATTGATTTGCAGTACTAACTGTATACGCAAGCTCATTAATGCCAGAATTAGGGTTAAAAGCAGCATCAGACACTTTTTCATCAGGTGTACTAAATTCAACCCGCCCTAGCTCACGATTTTGACGCATATCCATAAGGCAAAGGCTTGCCTCACTATCATTTACCACAGCAAAATAATTTCCCGTAGGATCTACGGCAACTTTCCTCACCCCTCCAAAATGATTTTCATACGTACGAATTGGTTTTTTAGTGTTTAGACTATATATCTTCACTGTGCCATCGCTTGAGCCAGCAAAAATCAGCCGTCCCGTTTTGTTGTCCACTTGAAGCGCGCAGACCCCAGGCTGCTCCCAGGAAGCGACTGTCCTAACAGTTTCAGAAATATCATGCAGTGTAAGCGTACCCGTACGCCTTTGTGCGCACACTGCTTGATTGGCACAAGGAATATCTAAAGTTTGAAATACTCTACGCTGAAAGCACTCTTCATCTGTTTTTTTGTTAGGAATATGAGGTAACGCAGCAGCAAAAAAAGGCGTAAATCTTTTTTGATAAAATTTTTTCAATAAAAGATCAGCCGAAGCATTGCTTGGCTGAGTGCGTGAAATATCCATGGAAAAACCATAAAAAGAAATCGTGCTTGCCATTACTACCCATGCAATGCGATAAAGATTGCGCAGCATGGATCAACTCACAGAAAAATGTGTTGGAAAATATGAAAACAAAAAAGCCAGAAAACATTTTATTTTCAGGCTTTCCACTGCATGTATAATAATCTTCTTTTTTATTTTTCGCAGCATTTTTATTTGCATTCATCATAAAAATCATGCAAACGCTAAAATATTTTTGAAGTTGCATATGCATAATGCTCGTGTATAGTATGCTCCAGCATTAAACAGACCCTACATAAAAAAGGATACGTGTATGTATTGGTGCTTTTGCATTTCCTTTATCATTTTTATGAGTAGCGCAGTAATTGCTATGGACGACATGGCAACTCCTGAAACAATAACTGTCGGCAATTTTCATAGATTGTGCTCTCGACCAGATACAGATCCTATGGTAATCAAAAAGCTCATTACACAACGTTCGAACCTCGCAGCGGATAAGCTCACGTTTGATATCACGCGAAAAGAAAGCACTACACAAAAAGACGGCAAAGCAAAAATAGTCACAACAATGTCGTGCAAGATCGTCAATGCACTAACATCTGCCATAGAGACAGAACAGCCAAAATCTAGTATTGTTCATACACTTATCCATGACACACTATGCATATATAGCCCGGCATGGACTAATCACGACAATCGAAGCGTTGGTTTTCTCGCATTAGAGCAACTTCTTAAAAATAATGATCATCTTATAGAGCGACACGCCATAGCATTACACACACTTGAAAAAGTACCCTGCTCACCGCAAGAGCTACTCACATTACTTAACACCGCAATTAACGAGAATAATGAGAGGTTTTTAGCACAAATTGCCCGCATGCAGCCTATACACGGCCTATTGCTTGAAATTGCTCAGTGGCCAGTGGTAAGCAATACTTCGCAAGGATGCGAGCCTCTGCAAAAAACAAAACTCGAACAGCTACTAGATATTTATAAAAACTCATCTGAGCCCGATAAACTACAATGCAACTACAATACGCGCATACATATCTCGCAAGATTCTATGGGCAAAACACGCATAAAGCTCCGCTGCCCTTTGAAAGATGCAATTCGTGAAGGCAATAAGGCTCAAGTGGAAGTGTGGGTGAGGCGTGTTACCAAAAAAAATGAACCCATTCGCTGGCACAATCAAAACGGCAAGCCTCTCCTTATCTATGCCTTGGAAAAAGCTTATGCTAAAGATCCCACGGGCACTTCATCGCGTTGGGGAATCGCAAAAACAATTGCCGAAGGCACCTATTATTACCCATGCAACTGGTGCGCATATCTTACTTCTCTGATTACAAAGCATAAATTTGGCCTGGTAGACATATGTTGCTCAATAGCAACTGACTATTCAGGATTTGAAATACCAGACGGCGCGCCTTTAGTGGGCTATATGCTCATTAAGTGCGACAAGAACAAAGAACGTACATATTACACACAAATGCAAGAAAATGCCGGCGCAAAGCCGTCTACTTTCTTAAAAGCGCTCTTACATGTTGCAGAATGCGGTGCATTCATCGAAGAGCCTCTTATGTATAGAAATGAGTTGCAGACTCCTGCCGAAATCGCCCAAAAAAGGAAGATTTCTGATCTCTATTCATATGTGGATAAGAAATTAGATGAAACAAGTTCTGATCAATCTAAAAATGAAGAGAGTGAATAGTAAAAATACCCGTAACACATAAAAAAGGGCCGAGGAAATCTCGGCCCTTTTTTAATGCTTGCTTATAATACTGCTATTTTTCGCAGCATTTTTTATATTTTCTACCCGATCCACATGGGCACACATCATTGCGGCCTACTTTTGGCCCTGAGCGTATTTCAGGTTCACTATCGGTAGTCGTTTCTGATGATACCATACGAATAGCTTCAAGCTCACGCTCACGCTTTGCTTCAAGCTCTTGCTGGTTAAAGCGTTCGGCATTCAAATGGAAGATGTGGCGCACTACATCAAGGCGAATGCCTGCCATCATCTCTTTAAACATATCAAACGCCTCGCGCTTGTACTCGATCAGTGGATTCTTGTTACCCCAGCTTCTAAAACTGATGCCTTCCTTGAGATGATCAATATTGAGCATGTGCTGCTTCCATGATTGATCAATAATTTCAAGTAAGAGCCACTTTTCAGCCTGACGCACCATATCTTGATCGCCGCGGCCGCGATAGAGATCATACTGCTCAAGCAAATAATTGCTCAAATCTTTGATAAGCGCTTCGCTATCAGTTTTATTGCATCCGCTTTGCTCAATCACATGGGTTGGTAAGCCAGTAATTTGATGAAGAGCGTGCACTACTTTTTGAAACTCACCTGCTCCAATAGTGCGACGCGGGCAATGGAATGCCGCAACATCTTCGACTGTTTGGCAAATGAAATCACGTACAAGGCCGTACACACTATTTTCACCTTCAAGCGCATCGCGACGATACTGGTATACCACGGTGCGTTGCTGG
>JAGVMI010000078.1 GCA_020053845.1 Candidatus Babeliales bacterium | reverse complement strand
TGATACGTGTGTTAATTTGTATCGCCATATGCAGCCATTAGTACGTATTGAATCCGAGCATCCGCTTACAATAGAACCCTGTTTTGTGTCACCCGGTTATTTGCAAAAAAGTGCCAGTAATGCCCTGATAATGCGGGCGAGTGTTCCCACAAATATGTCTGTTATCCATACATTGACCTATATCTAGACTCTTCAGGATTGCACCCCTCTCTTGTTACCCTGCACATAAGGGACAAGGGGGAGTGATGAAAGAGTTTATGTGTACGGGGCAATTTGCCAGCGTGCGTCTTTTGCAGGCACACGACGTTGAGGCATATCTGACTGTTTTCTCACCAGAAATTCGCGCTGCATTGGGCGTTACGTCAGTAGAAGTTGAGCGCATCTACATATATGAAGAGCTTGCCAAGCAGGAGCAGGGCCGAACATTCTTCTTTGGTATTGTTGATAGCGCAACCAAAGTAATCGTTGGCGCTATTGAAATACGCAATAAGATTGAGCATGCGGGGCAGCTGTATTGCTGGCTGCATGAGCGTTATTGGGGTACAGGGGTTTTTCAGGACGCATTGAGTATTGCCACTTATTGGTATTTTTTATACACGCAAGAAAGCTACATTACAGCGCGCGTTAATGTGAGCAATAAGCGAAGCTATCGTGCACTTAAAAAGTGTGGATTTATCGATAGCGGCATTATTCAAAGCCGTGTATCACTTCAATACGAGATGGTATTCCGTCGCTTGTCAGCGGTGGATACATAAGTGCAGGATTGGTTGGCTCGCCAGGAGTGATAGTACGTGCTTGTGGATCAGATTGCGCAAGTGGTGGATAGCCAAATGTAGGATCATTAAAATCGTGATCGATATATGAAGGTGAAGGAAGTAAGAAACTGCGCTGCGCGCGAACCATTTTTACAATACGTTGATCTGAAATATCACGCCTGCGTGAGAATGCAACGGCACCCGCATCGTTGAGAATATTATCGTACACTTCACTTGCCGTCATGAGTACAAAAGGCTTATATGCAAAAGGAGCTTTAGTCACCGCCATAGTACGTAATGCTTGGGCATTAAGTGGTACGTTAGTGCCTACCCACTGTGGCATGCTTTGAAGGTGGCGCTGGGGCCCTGAGTTGCCGCTCAAATATATGCGCGATCCGATGTCTTTCGTGGCAAGTTGCTTATCGTCTGGCCACAGCATGGTAACCTCCGGAACTTTATCATTGTGATTAACATAGTGGTTATTCACAAAAGCAAAAGAAGCGGGGTTTTGCGATATGTGCACCGAGCTTGCTTGTTCTGTGTAATACGTAATCAAATTGTTGTAGGCAGCAAGCGTGCCCTTATCTATTGATGAGGAAAATGCAGGTCCATCGGCAGCAAAGGTAGCAATAAGATTTTTATGAATAGAGATTGCGTCGCCATCTGCTTTTACACACCTGCTTATGAAGCCTAGCTTAGTGTCATATAATGGCTCGTAAATAAGACAGCGTTGCACACTGACATTTTTGCTATTGCTGATCGTGAGATTAGTGCGCGGTGCCCATGAAATGGAACAGTGATCCATGATGCACCACATTGAATTGGAAATAATAATGCCATCGGTAGGATTTGTAGCGCGCTTGATGTATTGCCATTTTGAAAGCTTACGTATAGTTAAATCACCAGGCCGCACGCGGATTGCACGTAATACTACATCATGAGTATTTTCAATGCGCAGTGTTCCATCGCGCAAGCATACGCCTTCGCACGGTGCGGTAGAACCATCAATGGTAATCTGAGGATTTTTAATTACTAAATCGCTATTGAGTGATATATACCCCGCAGTATCAAATACAATAGTGCGCGGGCCTTGTTGCTCAACGGCAAAACGCAGGGAACCTTCCTTGCCTGTATCGTCAAGCGTGGTAACGCGAATAACGCGTCCGCCTCTTCCCCCTTGCGTATAAGCACCCGGCCCCTCAGCACCTTGAAAAGCGAGCTTCGAACGATCAAGGCTAGCTGCTTTTTTTTCAGCTTCAGCAAGCAGGGCAGCATTTTCTTTTGCTTTTTTTACCAGATCATCTTTAGATATGGGCTTTTCTGCATGTATGTAGGTGATAGTCAATGATGCCAAAAACCATGTGCGGGTTTGGCGCATCATAGATCACTCTTCCTTTTTAAAGGAACATGACTTGTTAGCACATCCGAGCAGAACTTTGCCGTCTTTATACACTTTTTTCGTTATAAATGGCCACTTGCATGATGGGCATGGCGTTTCTTCAACCTGATCAAACACTGCAAACTTGCACTTTGGATAGTTGCCACAGCCCCAGAATGAACCGCCGCGCCATACTTTTTGAACTACATCGCCTTTGCACATTGGACATGCAAAAGAAGCTTTTGTTTGCTTAATAAATTTACACTCAGGATACCCAGAGCATGCCGTAAATGTACCGAACTTGCCACGTACTGCGCGCAGCTGCTTGCCACATTGAGGGCATGTTTCTTCAAGAAGTTGCGGTTTTTCGGCTTGAATAAGTTCGATTTCGCCTTGCTCATTACGCTTGAAATTGGAAGTGAATGAGCACTCAGGAAACCCAAGGCATCCAAGAAACTCACCGCTTTTGCCAAATCTAATAGCGAGCTTTTTCTTTTTGCATTCAGGGCATTCTACATCAGTAGTAACAGCTTCGCGCTTTGCGTCGCTGCCTAAGAAATCTTTTAAATCTTTTTGGAATGCATCATAAAAGTCACGCAGTAGCGTGTCGCGTTCAAGTTCGCCATCGGCAATTTTATCAAGATCCTGTTCCATGAGTGCCGTGAATTTAGGATCCATGATGTGGGGCAGATTATCGACAAGCATTTTGGTAACCGTCATGCCTAATTCCGTAGGTACGAAGCGCTTCTTAGTATCAAGAGTGGTATAGGCACGTGCTCTGATAGTAGTAAGAATAGTAGCGTACGTACTTGGACGTCCAATGCCTTCTTTTTCAAGCTCTTTCACGAGCGATGCTTCTGTGTAGCGTGGAGGCGGCTGAGTGAAATGTTGTTTTGGGGTGACAACATTGAGTGCTACCGGATCATTTTCTTTAAGCCCAGCAGGCAATATTACTTTATCTTCTTTCTCATCATCATCGCTTGCCGCATATACTTTCAAAAAGCCATCAAAGATGAGTGTTGAGCCGGTTACGCGGAACATAAACACGCCGCCTGTAATAGTCACTTGGCGTTGTGCATAGAGTGCTGGCGTCATCTGGCAAGCAACAAAGCGCTTCCAGATAAGTTCGTAGAGCTTTGCAGCATCATTAGATAAATATTTTTTTGCTTGGGTAGGGGTGATGGTGACATCTACAGGGCGTATTGCTTCATGCGCATCCTGTGTAGGCCCCTTACTTTTTTTAGCATACGCGTTGGGCTCTTTAGGCAAATAATCTTTACTAAACTGTTCCTTAATATAGGAACGTGCCTGAGTAATGGCAGTCTCTGAAAGTCTGAGCGAGTCGGTACGCATATACGTAATTAAAGCGACTGGCGTTTTAGGATCTGAAAGAGGCACGCCTTCATAGAGCTGCTGTGCGACTTGCATAGTCTTTTTAACTGAAAAACCAAGCTGATTGTACGCAGCTTGCTGCAAAGTACTGGTCATGAAGGGAGCGAGTGGATTTTTAGTGCGCTGTTTGTCAGCTATTTCGCTGATAACAAAAGATTCTTTTTTGAGCGCATCAACAACTTTTTTAGTATCCGCTTCATTTTTCAGATCGATTTTTTTCTTATTAATCTGAGCAAGCGGAGCGTTAAAAGTATCTTTGCCATGCTTGAAAAGTCCGTCGACCGTCCAATATTCCTCAGGCTTGAATGCGCGAATGGCGTCTTCGCGATCGCAAATGAGGCGTAGCGCTACTGATTGTACGCGTCCGGCAGAAAGGCCCGGGGCAATTTTTTTCCAGAGCACGGGCGATACTTGATAGCCCACCCAACGATCGAGAATACGGCGTGCTTGCTGAGCTGAGACACGTTGCGCGTTGATAATAGAGGGGTTATCAATCGCATCAACTACAGCATTTTTAGTAATTTCGTTGAATGCAATGCGATGTATAGCGTCAGGATTTTTTACTACCTTTTCAATTTCGTTGGCGATGTGCCATGCGATAATTTCCCCTTCGCGGTCAGGATCGGGGGCGAGGTAGATAGCTTGGCAGGAGCGTGCTTCTTTGCAGATTTCGGCAATTACTTTGTCTTTATCCTCAATGGGCACATATTCCACTTCAATAGTGCCATTAATGGTCACGCCAAGGCGCTTGGCAGGAAGATCTTTAACATGCCCCATCGTGGACATGATTTTAAATTCTTTGCCCAAAAACTTGGAAATAGTCTTTATTTTAGCGGGCGATTCTACTATGAGTAACTTTTTCATGCGGACCTTTGCAGCGCCTGATAATCGACTTTCCTACCTCTTTTCTAACATAATTGCGGCATCTTTCAAGTTGTGCATGCACTAAATAAGGATTCTTGCAGTATGATGCACGATCATTTTGCCTCTGTCTATCTCCAGGATAAGGGTGAAATTTTCTAAAAGTCAAATAAATAGTCTGAAGGCTGGATTTCAAGTGTGCAGATAGGATCGCATAATATGCCTTGTTTATAGTCTAAAGTGGCTATTTTTTAGCGAATTGATACCTTAATTACGGTATGAACCCCTCAAGATAAGGCTAAGGATATGAACATACTGACATCGTGGAGAGAAAGTCTGAGAGTATTTGAGCCAACAACATTTATGCGTATAGTGCAGTCTTCATGGTCTGCAATTGGCGCTGGTATGTCTCTTGGATGGTCTTTATTTGGCATACACGTAATGGCCAATCCGCAGCTTAGGGCTCAGCTAAGTGCGTTTTGTGATACACACTTATGGGGCGCAGCAAGTACTGTAGTGACAATGTCAGCTATTCAAGAGCGCGTAAGTCTTTTTACACCACAAAAGGGCCCCCATCTGCTTGTTGTAGCTACCTTGGCTATCTTTGTAGGTGTATGTCTCATCTCACGGATAATGAGTCAGGCAAGTAGAAAGAAACAAAGGCAAGGGCAACTATA
>JAGVMI010000051.1 GCA_020053845.1 Candidatus Babeliales bacterium | reverse complement strand
AAAGCCTTTTTATCACTCAGGGATTGTTTTTATTATGCAAATATCTGAGTGAGTTATTATCAAAGAAAATGGTTGTGGTTTTTAAGATCTGATCTATAATTATTCCTGGCATGCAAGCAGTAATGCCCACGTGCCAAGGAGTGAAAAGAAATGCATATGCAGCGAGTGTATGCTAAGGAGACGCATATTATGTTCGATTTTCGTAAATTTAAGCCGCTCAATGATCGTGTGTTGGTCAAGCGAGTGGAAACAGAAGAAATAACTGAAAGCGGATTGATCATCCCTGACACCGCAAAAGAAAAAGCACAAACCGGGACAGTAATGGCAGTGGGTACAGGACGCCGTGAAACAAATGGCGTGGTAACTCCGCTGGCAGTACGTGTAGGTGATGTTGTGTACTTTGGCAAGTATGCAGGCGCTGAAGCAGGAAAAGATCATTTGATCATCCGCGAAGATGAAATTCTTGGCGTTGTAGAAAATTCCTAAGGAGAAACAATGGCATCTAAGAAAATAGTATTTGGCGCGGATGCACGTGAACGCGTGCGCCGTGGCGTTGATATTTTGGCTGACGCAGTTAAGGTAACCCTCGGGCCCCGTGGACGTAACGTTATTTTCGAACGTTCATTTGGTGCACCTTCAATTACCAAAGATGGCGTAACTGTAGCTAAAGAAATTGAACTGCAAGATAAGCTTGAAAACATGGGCGCGCAAATGGTGCGTGAAGTTGCAAGCAAAACTGCAGATGTAGCAGGCGATGGTACCACAACAGCTACTGTACTTGCGCAAGCGATCTTTCGCGAAGGCAACAAGTACGTAACTGCAGGCGCTAATCCAATGGAACTCAAGCGCGGTATCGATAAAGCAGTTGCAGTAGTTGTTGATGAGATCAAAAAGCAATCAACAGTAGTAAGCGGCCGCAAAGAAATCGAGCAGGTTGCTACTATTTCCGCAAACTCAGATATTGCTATTGGTGCGCAAATCGCTGAAGCGATGGAACGCGTTGGCCGCGATGGTGTGATCACCGTTGAAGAAGCCAAGGGTATGCAAGATGAGTTGGATGTAGTTGAAGGTATGCAATTTGATCGTGGCTACCTCTCGCCATACTTTGTAACCAACTCAGATAAGATGGAAGCAGTACTTGATAATCCACTTATCTTGGTGTTTGAAAAGAAGATCAATAGCATGAAGAGCTTGCTTCCTGTATTAGAGCAGGTAGCAAAATCTGGCCGTACATTGCTTATCATTGCAGAAGACATTGAAGGCGAAGCACTCGCAACGCTTGTGGTAAACAGGCTGCGTGGCACGCTCAATGTAGCTGCAGTTAAGGCTCCTGGATTTGGCGATCGTCGTAAAGCAATTCTTGAAGATATTGCTGTGTTGACGGGCGGTAAACTGGTATCAGAAGATCTTGGCATCAAGCTTGAAAATGTACGTGTAACTGACTTGGGTACCGCTAAGAAAGTGGTAATCACCAAAGATGATTGCACCATCATTGAAGGCCAAGGCTGCGAAGATGATATCAAGGGCCGTGTGCATCACATTAAGGTGCACATTGAAAACACCTCATCAGATTATGATCGCGAAAAACTGCAAGAACGTTTGGCAAAGCTTGCTGGCGGTGTAGCAGTAATTCGTGTGGGTGCGGCTACTGAAACAGAAATGAAAGAAAAGAAAGATCGCATCGAAGATGCATTGCATGCAACGCGTGCGGCGGTTGAAGAAGGTATTGTAGCGGGCGGGGGCATTGCACTCATCCGTTCACAAAAAGCTCTTGAAGCGCTCAAGCTTGAAGGCGATGAAGCGCTTGGTGTGCTTATTGTACGTCGCGCGCTTGAAGAGCCACTGCGCATTATTGCAAGCAATGCTGGCCATGATGCAGCTGTGGTAGTTAACCGCGTGAAGTCAGAAGCAGGAAATGTTGGCTTTGATGCACGCAATGCTCAGTATGTAGATATGGTTGAGCAAGGTGTGATCGATCCTGCGAAAGTAGCACGTTCAGCAATTCAAAATGCAGCATCTATTGCAGGTCTCTTGTTGACCACTGAAGTAACTATCAGTGAACTTCCACAAGATAAGAAAGAAGCTGCAGCGCCGCAAGGCATGGGCGGAATGGGCGGCATGCACGGCATGTACTAATCCCTTCGCTTTTCTTTAGAAGTAAAAAAAGCTCCGAGAAATCGGAGCTTTTTTGTTGCTTAAAAGATTGAGGCAATAAGCATTTCTGATATGCTGGCAGCGCATTATAACTAGATGTGTATGCAAAAAGTGTGGCCTTAGCGCATTTTTGCAGAATGCCAGGAGCTTTTCATGAAGATACATAATTGTATGATGATGCTCGTTTTCTTGCTGACAGCAATGCATGTGCATGCTGGCGAGGGCGCTGCAGTTCATAAGTTTGAAAAAGTACAAGTTTTGATTGCGTATCAAGACGTTTCAAGTACTGAGCCATTTCTATTCTCTTATCCAGCCAAGTATCCCTCTCGCGATCAGTTCGGAGTAGAGATCACAACAGATGCATATGAAAAGATGAAAGCTGATTCGGCGAAGTTTTTTGCCGTTCCAAGCGAGCATATACGTTCAGATGGCAATCCATATGGGGCTAAGGATCTCTATTGTTTGACTGTTACTAATAAAGAAACGTTTAAGCAATTGCAAAAAGTGCTGCTAATTGATTTGGCGCAGTGGGAAAATGATGCTAAAAGTGGCGTGATTACACAAAAAAATCCCGCATGGTATGAATCTCTCGATGGCATAATTGATTCAGATTTTGCGCGTGGACGTATAGCGCAAGAAATTATTGATCGCAAGATGGCGACATGTGAAAGTGCTAGCAACATCTATATACTTAACCGCAACGTACAACAATCGATGTTTGCATTCAAAAAGAAGTGCTGTATTGTATCGCAGAAACTGACTGATGCTTTTACTCACTGTCAATTGCAACCCTTATGTGAAACTTTCTTGCAAGCTGCCGCAGACAACAAGCCAGAAGATATACCATTCTATACGTATATTGGGGTGGCTGATTCTGGGCCGTATGACCAGAAGCAAATGTTATGGGCACATCTATGCAAACAAGAAGAAGGCAAGCGCTACATGGAAGCATGGGTGAAAAGTCTTAATGCGCAACAGCGCATGCAGCTTCAAGATGCAATGAATTATGATGGTCCTAGTGCTGTAACCAATCAGGTTTGGCAGGCTATCAAGCGCGTTATTGATCCTGCGCTCAAAAGTGCACCTGCGCATGTGCATATCGATGATAATGATGATCATAATTTTGATGATAAAGGCGGCTTGAGAGAACATTGCTGCAAAAAAGCTTTATTTAAAAAGATAGGTATTACTGCGTTGATAACGGCAAGCGTAGCTGCGGCAGGTTATTGGGCATATACGCGGCATGCTGCTACTACAGATGATAATGCGCAAGTAACACATTAAAAGTATACATCTGGAAAAATAAGGATAATGAGCTATGCATTACAAACATATAATATTCTTAATAGTGAGTGCGCTTTGCTCTATGAGCGGCGCTTATGCATCGCATACAAGCAAGATGCATGAAGTAGAAATAAAAATCGGAAGTACATATTTACGTGAGTGCGTTTGTAAGCATATTGAGCTGAGCGACGATGAGTATTACGGCATGCGTACTAGGCAAAAAAACTGGATATGCAAATACTTTAATGTGCCTTCAGAAGCAATAGGAGCTTTTTATCTGCACTCTGAGGCTACTTATTATATTAATATAGCTGATGACTCAAAGATGAATGAACTTTATTATAAGCCTTTGGAATCATTAATAAATAATACATTTAGCTGGTGGGATGCGTGCATAGTGGGTGTGCATTTTGATCCTGAATGGATTAACACGTACCATTACGAACAAGCATATAAGCAAATCGATTCAGAATTTGCACGTACATGTATGCGTGCTGAAATTAAAAAGCGTCCGGTAACATTCAATGATGCCGCTAATCTCAAAAAAATGATTGAGCGCAATAAAATAGTGCAGAATGATGTTGAGCTTCGCCAAGAAGTTAAAGAGGTGTGGAATACACTCGTAGAGCAAGCATGTGTTTGCCAGCATGATCAAGTGCACGAAATAGTATTGCGTATAGCTGGGGGCGCTCCTCTTACACCGCATGATATATTATTGTGCACCTGCATAGGCGAACAAAAAGTTGGCAAGCAGATGATACAATCTACGATGCGAGAGCTTACATCAGATCAAATGAGTGCGGTTGACCAATTTATTAGGAATGTCCAAGAAGGTGAATCGGGTGGGGCGCTTGGTAAATTGCTCGAAGAAGTAAAAGAAAATTTGCCTAAAAAAGATACAGCAGAGCCTAAGTTCCTTTTTGAATCACGCATATCAATGCTGAATAAGAAACTTATTTTCCCTGCTGGTG
>JAGVMI010000008.1 GCA_020053845.1 Candidatus Babeliales bacterium | reverse complement strand
TTGCCCCAGGCGTGAGCGCATAATAGAAAGACTCAGTGCGCCTACCATGAAAAGAGCTCCAAGAACCCATGTTGTTTTCTGAAACAGATCCTGCCCGCCTGATCCGCCAAAGATAAGCTGTGCTCCGCCGCCTAACCCGCCCAGCCCCATGCTGCTCTTACCTTTTTGTACGAGCACAATAATGATGAGAAATAGGCAAATAAATACATAGAGGGTAACGAGTAATCCGTAGAGTATCGACATAACAATCCTGCCTCACGCGAAATCTTACGATCAGGTCAACAGTTCAATGATACTATGTTCTTAAATTTTTGAAAATCGAGGCTTGCATTACCAATAAGCAGGCCATCGAGAAAAGGACTTTCAAGACAAGAGGCTGCGTTGGCATCCCCTATGCTTCCTCCGTAGAGAATAGTGGTATTGTCAGCTTTATTACGTTGTTTTTTTATATGTTCTTTGATCCATGCAAGTGCCTCATCAAGCTGACTACGCGAAGGAATTGTGCCGGTGCCAATTGCCCACACGGGCTCATATGCAACGATAAGCTCTGCGCAACTATCTTCGTAAACATTGAGCAGAGGGGTAAGCTGAGCTTCAAGAATTGAAAACGTCTGGCTTGCCGATCGCTGCTCAGCCGTTTCGCCTATGCATAGTATAGGCGTGATGCTCGCTTGTAATAACTGCTTTGCTTGTTGCACGGTGTCTTCAATGGTTTCGTGACAATATGTACGACGTTCTGAGTGGCCCACAAGGCAAAAGGAGCATCCTGCTTGCTTAAGGCTTTGCGCATCGATTTGCCCTGTATACGAACCTTTAGCAAATGCAGAACATGTCTGTGCGCCAAGCAAGGCGCGTGTGGGCGCCAGCGATGCATATGTTTGCGCAAGAGCTAAAAATGAAGGGCAGAGTATAATCCGCTGCTCTGCTTGCTTTAAAAATGGAACAAGCTGCTCTATGTAGCGCATACTTGTATTATAATCGCTATTCATCTTCCAGTTGGCGATGTACGTATAGCGCTTCATAATTCCTCTTAATATGTGTCGCGCATGCAACAGCTATATGCGCTTCAAGAAGCTATATGTATAGCATCCTTCTTAAGTGAGACATCAATTTTTTTAATATCTGGATGCTTGAGCATGTACTGTGAAAGTGGCACTGCAAGATGCCTTTGTATAGCTCGCTTGAGTGGGCGCGCGCCAAATTCCTTCTCATATCCAAGCTCTGCCAAGTGAGAAACCGTTGCATCGCTTACGGTAAGTGCGATGTGCTGTTCGGCCAAGCGTCTTACAAGTTCTTCCACATGAATCTTTGCAATTTCATGCACGTTCTCAGGCGAAAGCTGCTTGAAGAATGCTATTGCATCAATGCGGTTAAGAAATTCTGGCCTGAATGTTTGATGCAGTAATTTTTCCACAGACTGTTTTACAGCTTCAGTGAGCTCTGGTGCTTCAAGAATAATGTGTGAACCAATATTTGATGTCATGATGATGATGCAGTTTTTAAAAGATACGGTGCGCCCTTGGCTATCGGTTAGATGGCCCTCATCAAGAATCTGCAAGAAAATGTTAAATACGTCAGGATGTGCTTTTTCAATTTCATCAAAGAGCACTACGCAATAAGGATTACGGCGTACTTGTTCCGTAAGCTGACCGCCTTCTTCGTAGCCCACATAGCCTGGAGGTGCGCCAATAAGTCGCGCAACAGCATGCTTCTCCATGTATTCAGACATGTCGATGCGTATTAATTTTTTAGAGTCGTTGAAAAGAAAATCAGCAAGGGTTTTTGCTACTTCAGTTTTGCCTACGCCCGTTGGCCCTAGAAAAAGAAATGAGCCTATTGGTCTATGAGGGTCGGTTAGTCCTGTGCGATGCAGCTGAATTGCATGGACTATATTCTCTATGGCTTCATCTTGGCCGACTACGCGCTTGTGTAAAATGTCTGCCATATGGAGCAGCTTTTCCGTTTCTTTTGTTTGCAGCTTTTCTGCGGGGATGCCTGTCCAGCGAGCAAGTACTTGTGCCACATCTTGTTCATCAACTTGCTGTTTGATAAGTGTTGGTTTGAGCTCTTTTAGCAGCTCTTTTTGGTCTTTCAATTTGCTTTCAAGTTGCGCAATAGTGCCGTATTTTATTTCGGAAGCTTTAGCATAATTGCCTTCACGTTCTGCCAGTGTGAACTGCAGCGTTGCTTCTTCGATTTGTTCTTGAAGCTTGCTAATTTTTACCAACGGCTCTTTTTCAGATTTCCATTGAGCAAGCAGCGCTTTATCGCTGTTTTTAAGATCAGTAAGCTCTTTTTCAAGTTCCTGCAAGCGCTGTTGTGCAGCTTTATCATCCTTTTCTTTTGATAAGGCTACTTTCTCTATCTCAAGCTGGCGAATTTTGCGTTCGAGCTTATCAATACTTTCAGGTTGTGAGTCAATGGACATGCGTACTTTAGCAGCAGCCTCATCAATAAGATCGATTGCCTTGTCAGGCAAGAATCTATCAGGAATGTTTTTTGCTGAAAGCATTACCGCATCAACAAGCGCTTGATCTTTGATGGTAATCCCATGGTGACGCTCGAAACGTTCTTTAAGTCCACGTAAAATAGAAATTGCATCTTCTACTGTTGGTTCGGGTACGGTTACTTTTTGAAAGCGCCGCTCAAGTGCGGCATCTTTCTCTATATATTTTTTATATTCTTTGAGTGTTGTAGCGCCAATAGCGTGTAGTGATCCGCGCGCAAGAGCAGGCTTGAGTAAGTTTGATGCATCCATACCACCGCCGGTTGATCCTGCTCCTACAAGCATGTGTAATTCATCGATGAAAAGAATCGTCTCATCAGCGCTTTCTTCGATTTCTTTGATGACTGACTTCAGACGCTCTTCAAACTCCCCTTGATATTTAGCTCCCGCTATTAAAAGTCCAAGATCAAGAGCATATACTTTTTTACCGCGTAAGCTTTCAGGCACATCATTCATAACGATGCGCTGTGCAATGCCTTCAACAATGGCAGTTTTACCAACGCCAGGTTCACCAATAAGCACGGGATTATTTTTTGTGCGCCGCGACAATATTTGCATAACTCGTCTGATTTCTTCGTGCCTGCCAATGACAGGATCAAGCTTGCCTTGTTCTGCAAGTTTGGTCAGGTTAGTTGCGTATTTCTCAAGTGCTTGATACTGCGTTTCTGCACTTTTGCTTTGCACGGTTTTACCCTTTCTGAGCTGATGCATATGCTCAAGAACGCGCTCCTTGGTGATGCCAAGAGAATGCAATAACGATCTAATAGACGAAGGGAGGGAAGTAGTGCTTGCAAGCACTAACAACAAGTGTTCAAGGCTTATATAATGATCTTCCAGTGACTCTGCGGCTTTTTTGAGTTCTACAAAAAAAGTTTGTGTTGTTTGATCAAGACTTAGCTGTGAGCCTTGTGCGCGAGGAAGCTTTTTAATTTCCTGATCGCACAGTGTAGTAAGCTGATCTGGAGCAACATGTAATGAGCTCAAAAATGATTGCACAAATGTGTGGTTGAGCGCTGCGCGCAGTAAGTGTACCGGTTGTAATGTAGGATTTTCATTGTTTGTAGCTATTTGCGCGCTTTCCTGAATAACATCGCGCATTGCGTTGGTGAGCATATCATGAAATTGTGGCTCTGCCATTGCGGATTCCTTACGTTACGATACGCGATCTTTTTTGCTTCTCTTTAACTTATGATAACTGATTGCAAAGTGATGTGCATAGTCCCTAAGTGCAAGAAGCACGCGTGCAGCTTCATTGTGCTTATCAAGAAGTAAGCCCTGAGGAAACTGTTCACTAAAAAGCGTTTCTTCACGTTTTGCAATACTTGCGCATATGGCGTTAGGCAATACAGCCTTAACTGCACTG
>JAGVMI010000114.1 GCA_020053845.1 Candidatus Babeliales bacterium | reverse complement strand
TCATAAAGTTGCCAAGCAGCTGGCTTTTATCTTGTTGGCCCTGCATAGCGTGTGATAATGAAATAGACATGTTTATACATACAAGCAAAGCACTTATATACGTTCTTTCGCACACGAGATTATCTCCGTATACTTCACTAGGCTGAAACAGTCACTTAAGCCTTACTCGAGATCGCGCTATTCTGAATCTGAATCGCCATATCGACGCAGAGGCTTATTTGATGGATCATCAAAATCGTTTCTCATCAATTCGAATATTCCTTTGGACTCTTTTTGCGTATAGCTATGCCCACGAAGCGCCTCTGCTGAAGTCCAATATCTTCCTGATGCTTTATCATAACTGGCCCAGATCGACGCAGTGCCCACAACATAATAAAGTTCGGTATGTGCGCTTTCATCGCAAGCCGTGTGCTCTCCTATAGCTCTAAAGCTACCTGATCCATTTCTCATAGCATAAGCAGATAAACACATCATCAATAACACAACACTACACGCCATTTTTAGAAACGCCATGTATCTACTCCCGCATTTTATCTTTTGCGACACATGCTGTAGTCCACACGATGATGCTTACGCCCCCTCACACACCTGCCGTCAAGCTCCTGCTTGAGTGGCTTGTGAGATGCATATATCCCGCGATTATGCATGCGGGAATTCTTTGCATTTTGAAATGCACGCGTAGGTTCTGATTGAGCGATAGGCGCAGCAGCCAAATGTTTTTTCATCAATTTTTGCGCTGCACTATTGCGCGCTTGGCTCACTTCTTTTTCACACCAGTCAAAGCTGCTATCTACAGGCTTGCCTAGCTTTATACATGTGTGTATTTGCTCTTTCACCGGCACTAATTTTTCAAGACTGGCACATAGTATAGATGTAGCTACAAGGCGATCAGCAGGCGATACGTAAGGTTTACCACCCAGAGAACTAAGCAGATTAAGTTGCAATGCTTTCTCAACTACTTTTTGCCATTCATCTATACTTGCAACACGTATACCACATGAAGAGATTCCATTGTGCAGCAATAATGCACACACACTAATACGCGCAGCAGTATACATTTTATAACTCATCTTTTTTCGCCTCACTGATACCTAAAAAATATATTCGTACCAGTGTGATAAAAAGCAAAAGAAAGGCAATATAAGCGTGAAGGAAAAAAGCTACAAGGAAAGTGATACGATGCGTTGGGCAGAGCCTTACTTTCTTGTACCGCGCTGTGGTTTGCCTTTGTAGTTAGATTCATGCTGTTTTGCGTATGCAGGAATTACAGACTTGCTTCGAGCAACACCGCGAGTGTTACGCTGTGCACCAAAAATGTATAGTATTTCGCACGCGCTATCACGCGCCTGAGAACTCATGTTACTATTGATGCCAAGTCTTACAATATCAGCCAAAGAATAGGTGGGGACTCCCTGCTTTTGAGAGCGATCGCTCGGTGCTTGCTGATTAGATAGGTTCTTGGGAAAGAGTATGGTGCCTGCGCATAGATTGCTTGTATAGGCTTCTGTTGGCTCACGTAAATACATGCTCCAATCCACGTGCGAATTCATGACAGCTCGCTTTGGCTCAAGGCCACGCGCTAAGTGATTCGTGATAAGAATAGCAAAAACCATTATCGCGTAGTACTTATTCCTATACATGCATATTCCTCCACTCAGTAATAACAGGCAGTGCTTACCGCACATTACTCCATTACATTACTTACATTACATCCCTGATAGCCATAGCCGCAAGCAGCGCCTCGCACTCCTCGCTCATTTCTTTTTTGCTTTATCGGGCTGCTGTATTGGCAATGCGCGCTTGATTCGTGCAGATTTTTTTGAACAATTAGATTGGTACTCACGCACAGGCTTATTGCGCTGCTGCTCAGCAAGTGTAATAAGTGCTTTTGCCGCACTCTTGCTGAGTGGTTGCAGACCCTGCTCTTCATCTTTCATGCTCAGCTCGTCGATAAGCGCAGTCGGCTCTTGTGGACTTAACTCAGCCGGTGCAGAACCAGCAGGTTGATTTTCTGATTGCTTTTCAGCTGTGCCCGCTTTTTGTTGCGCAAGATGTTGTATGTTCTGAAATTCTTGCTCACTCAAGCCATAACGTAACGGTACTTCTTGCGATTGCAAAGCAGGCTGTTGCACTATGCCTGAACAAGCAATGCCCACTGCTTGCCAAGCCGCCGGAAAATCACTTGGGTACGGCTCTACAAAACCCATGCTTTGCAAATATTGCACCTGAGCAGCAATCAACATCACCCATACATGCATACGTATAGTAACCATATATCTCTCCTAATTGCCATTCTCGTCGTATTGTAACCACCAAGGAAAAACTATCTCTCGCTGAAGATGTTCACTATAAACGCATTGCATATGTACAGAATCAGCGTCATTAGTGCTCGCTCTATCCATCTCCATCTGCTTGCAAGAATCAGTAACATTCTCAGAAGTATCTGCTACTTCCTGCTTCTCGGCAAGCTTTCTTAATATCTCTTGCGTTTCTAAAGTGTCAGAACTCTGCTCACGTATCAGCCTTATCGATTCACGCTGCTCAACGGGAATACATTCTAAAGAAATTTTGCTCATAGATAGCGCATCACGCCCTTTCAAGCATTTTTGGTCAGGAGATGCGCCATATTTGCACAAAATAGAAAATAGAAACGAGCGATGCAAAAAGGCTGCTATGCATAACGGCGGTGTCGCATTCTTATCGCCACAGGTAAGCGGATCAGCACCCGCTTCCAACAACTTAGTGACCATCTGTGTGCACCAATTCTCATCAGCTTGACACCTGATTGCATGATACAAAGGCGTTCGCCCTTGTGCATCACTTACCCGTGCAGTCCATTGTGTAATGTGATCACATGCTTTTTCATACTTACCCTGTTTAATATACCGAATAAGCGCAGGCTCTCTCTGGCAGCATGCAATAATAGAACTAGGCAAGCCACTATAGTTGCGCATCCATTCGTGCACAGGCATGAGTATTAGTACATTACTATTGGGATCTATACCTGCATCAAAAAACTTTTGCACTTCCAGCTCAGATACTTGTGCGCCAAAAGTTTGGGTGCTCTCCAAGTATGCAAATAAGCGTTGTAAGGGTGAGCTGGTTTGATACTGATCGCTCATTGCGCGTAATTGAATAATCCAGAAAAGTAATAATATTTTTGTAATGTTGCGCATCATAGCTGTCCAGCACTTTTGTTGTTACATTTTAGCGCCGCTTACGCACCGCATTTTCTAATATAGGTGCGTCATATTGCGATCTAATTTTGTAGTAAACATTGCTTACTATTATACTGCTCACGCATATGCTGAAATAATCTTTGCGTAGAAGAGTCGCGCGTCAACGTACTATCAGCTGTATTATAAAGATAATAATGCTCGTGATCCCCTGTACAAAGAGGATCCTTCATAACATCATGCTCGCCTCTGGCAATACGCACGTATATATCATCACGTTTAATCGTCTGCTTGAGCGCTATCAACTCCCAGCTTGCACTCCCATACATCTCAACATTATCTTCATACGCATAAAACATATCTTGGTTAGTATTGCCAAGCGGCACGCCCTTGAGCTGCATGTGATGGGTGAGTTTTAGTGCATGAAAATACAGCAAAGCGTATGGCAAACAGTAAGGCTCCGGCTCAAATACAAAACAATCTCGACACAAAAATCTGCTGTGTAGCCCGCAGCTTTGCAATTGCTTTGTTATCCGTATGTCAATTGCACCTCCTCTGCTTGCCCGCATATATCCATTCCAATATATGTTATTGTTTGTATGTACCGCAGTCATTTTATCCTGCAAACATACACTTGTACCTACATACACAACGGCTAATACTAGTAAAAAATGCCATTTGCAGCTCTGATAAAGCTTCATCAGTATCAATGCTCACTGTTATTATCACGTTTTAAGATGCCTGATCGTCATTTTTCTTATCGCGCTTGGTTTGCATCATCTTCAAAAAGATGCGCTAGCCTAACCACTTCGCAGTACAAGCCTTCTAAGCTTTGCGTGATATGCTCAATCATACACACGGGAGCGTGCCTATGAGAAACCACATTTTCACCTCACCCCTTTCTTGCTGCGTCGGTTTTTCTTGTCAGCAATTATAATGAGATGGTCCACATGCTTCTGTGTCAAAGGCGTGAACTGGCGACGTCTTCTTACAATGTCGTAAATCGCATAGGAAGCAAGCTTATGCCCGTTTATCTTTTCATGGAAATGTATATCGGGCCTCGATTGAAAAAGATGCTCCACCGCAAACTTTAACCATACAATGCGCGCAGCTTGTGTATCGAGTTTAGCTTTTTTGCAGGTATGCAAATTCCACACATTGAAAAACGTTGATCTTGCCCACCGAGCATCATTGATATAAATAGCTATGGTGTCACCCCGCGTATACGCCCACACGTACTTATCTTTGTATAAACATGCCAACTGCTTTAACGCGGAAAGATCTTGTAATACTTTGTGGGCTTTGAGCACATAAAAAAGTTCCACACTGCTAGGCAGCATATGGTTGTAATGCTCTGAGCTATTATGTTCAACGCGATCATGTGCGTGCTGATGCGCGTGAGCGCAAAAAAGTTGTTGGTAAGGTAGAATAGGATTGGGCGTATAATACGCTTTAATATTTTTACTGTAATACTCTTCAGCTTGTTGCGGGTACATATAAGTGATCTCATCACGAGTCCCCATGGCATAGCTCATAGCACACGTTGCGCTCACTATTACCAGCAATAAATCAACTGCACGCATTAGGGCGGTCTTCTTTTTTTAATGTTTAAACTTGTTTGCACGTGTATGGCTGAATCGGCGATTGGAACTGTTGCTTACTAGTTGCCTCGTACTGCTCTGCTGCGCGCGTGACTTTTTGACTAGCAGGGGCTTCAGGATTGCTTGCACCTCTTTACTCATCTTTTCACCAGGCTTATCGTGCAGTTCTCTGGCAGAATATGTATCAACACACCGTAAGTCATCAGCGCCAGTGGAAATGAAACTTTCCCTCTCCAGCTTATTGGAAAACTTTTCCCAATGCTTGATATCCGCAGCCCGCATATCCTCTTCGCGCTTATCTTCAGTATTCATTGCTTCTATTTCATGCGGTAACAAAAGATATCTTGCTGTATTAAACGCGGCAAGACCTTCGGGAGTGGGCAGCAGAGAAAAGCTACCTCCAGTTTTTTGTGGTATGCGTTCAGCATTTTGCGTACTGCTTAACAGCCTCTGAGCATTAAAAGCAGGTTGAGTCAGTGCAATTGAGCAGTAAAGTTTATCATCATCACCATCTGCTTTAATTTCAGAAGTGTCTGATTCATCCGAACTGCTATCTGAACTGCTGCTCGTATCATTAGGATCTATATAGCCACGTACAGGATAAGTAAATCTTTGCCCACCTCTATCTCCTACACCCATGCCCCACATGCCTTGAATACTCTGAAAGCCTGTGATCATGCAGAAAAATAGTATGCTTTTGATATGACACTTCATGACATCTCCTGCTTTTTTAGTCTAGGAATATGGTAGTTGTATGCGTAGATGAGTGTGATGAAAAATAAGAGAATTACAAGCACTCTCATATGAGGCTCCTGCCTGATATTTCCTGCATACCCAACCTACAGGCTGTACAGAAAGCCACTATTATGCCATATGATGAAATACGTATCGTATAGTTTCAGTAGTATCCAAAAAAAGGAATGCTATGGAAAAAATAGCAATATTTTTGGGCCGTTGTGCACTACGCACATTCTTTATCTGCACACTCATGTGCCAGCCATCTTTCATTATGTGTGATGAGCAACAAGAAGAAATCTCTGCGCAACAACAAGAGCTGGCTGCACCACAAGAAGAAACACCGGCGCCACAGGAAGAAGTAGCTCCAGCACAAGAAGAAATTGCACCACAAGAGGAAGAAGCTCCATCAGCAGAGCAAGTCGCACCGCAAGAAAGCAATCAAGAAGAAGCACCAGCTGCGCAAGAGGAAGAACGCGAAGAATTCAAGATTCCTCTTACAGAAGATCTCATGCGTGAGCACGGCATCTTAAGACGTCTTTTGCTTATTTATGAAGACATTATACATAGAATTGATTCGCACACATCGTTTGCCGCAGCTGATGTATATGCAGCAGCAGACCTGATGAAAAAGTTCATCGAAGAATATCATGAAGCGTTAGAAGAAGAATATCTGTTTCCTATTTTTGAAAAAAATGACAGACATGTTGCTCTCATCAAAGCTCTGCGTGATCAACATACCAAAGGGCGCAAAATCACCAACAGGCTTCTAGAAATCTGCTCCCCTAACAGACCTATCACACCAGCAACGCGCACCACTATAAGATCATTGCTCAAGAAATTCATCGTTATATACCGTCCACACTCCGCGCAAGAAGATACCATTCTCTTGCCCGAAGTGCGCAGCCTAGTAACTCCAGAAGAATTTGATGCATTGAGCGAAAAGTTTGAAGCCCTTGAACATGAATTGTTCGGCAACCAAGGCTTTGAAAAGATTGCTGATGCTGTTGCACAACTAGAGATAAAACTCGGAATATTTGATCTTGATCAGTTTACACCCGCTGATACAAGCAGATAATTCGGCATAGTGTAGTACAGATGCTGAGCAATAGATGCATTGCTACTTATCTTCTAGATGAGGCAAGGGTACTAGCGCTCAGCATCTTCACTCTGTGGAGGCACGCATTGTCATGAAAAAGAATGTGTTACTAATCTGCATAGCCATGCTGGCATCTATAGGCAAGGCTGTTACAGCACATTGGGAGCCGGAACTTTACGACGCTGCATCCGACTATCAATATAATGCATGCCTTAAAAACGTTGCACAATTAAACATACAAGCATCCACAACACGCACTATCATTGATCTTGGATGCGCCACTGCCAATGTAAGCAACACTCTTGCACAACGATATCCCCAAGCACAGGTGATAGCCCTTGATGCTGATGAACGCCTTATTACATATGCGCAAAAAAAGCATGCTCACACCCCCAATCTCACGCTCATATGCGCACATGCTCAAAATTGCCGCTTGCACGAGCTTAACATTCCCCTCGCAGATCTTATTATCTGCTATCACACGCTTCACTGGATACCGCGCAAACAGGTTCAAGAAGTATTTAATAATATTGCTGCACACCTTGCACCTGCAGGCATAGCAGATATCACAGCATGCGCACCGCAAAGTAATTCGCGCCTCGCTCAGGCTATATGCACAACTATGATGCAACCATCATGGCATACTTTTTTGGCGCATATAACCACATACGCACATAAGACACCTACACGCTTCATGCCAGAGCAGCTGCGTGAATATGCAACACGCGCAGGACTTGTTGTTGATCACTGTGAACTGCACGAAGAGCGTATAAAGTTTGCATCAAAAAAAGAATTCGCTTTGTGGATACGATGCTCATTGATGCCTTATGGCATGAGCATGCTGGATGAAGATAGGCAAAATGCATTTACTCAACAAGTTGTTGACGTGTACTGCAGCATGGGCACAGGCATTGATGCATCACACATCGAGTATCGCTTTAAAAGCGTACACTTGACTGCACATAAGCCCGAATAAAGTTTATGTAATGTTGATTGTTTAGTGTAACTGGCAAAGCCAGACGAAGCTACGAAGTAGCGAAGACTGGCGTCCCCAAGGGGATTTGAACCCCTGTTTTCGCCGTGAAAGGGCGATGTCCTAGACCAGGCTAGACGATGGGGACGTATTAAAAAGTTTGGTGAGCCGCGTTGGATTCGAACCAACGACCCACAGCTTAAAAGGCTGTTGCTCTACCGACTGAGCTAGCGGCTCGGATTACAACCTTTTTATATTCAAAGATGTGACTGTAAGCAGGTTATGCGAACAAATCAGGTTAAAATGTATCGGTTAGTGTTACTTTTGTCAAGGGAAATAGTGCGCATGCACGCTACCGCGCGAGCATCAATTTAACAATAGTACAGTAAATCACCACCCCGATGATGTCCATAACGGTTGCAAGAAATGGTCCTGCTGAAAATGCGGGATCTATGTTCATGCGCTTGAGTAAAAGTGGCACTCCGCTACCAAGAACGACTGACGTCACCACAATCGCTGATATTGCCGTACCTGCAGCAAGACTTTCCCACCACAGTCCGCCTGTCAAAAGCACGCGCACAAGTGCTGTTGATCCAAGCACTATGCCAAGTAGCAATGCCATAAGAAACTCGCGCCTTAAAAAGCGCAACACATTTGATGTATCAATATCACCTGTTGCAAGCCCCTGAATCACCATTGCAGAAGTCTGATTACTTGTGTTGCCACCGGTACTGGTAAGCATAGGCACTATGGCAAGCAAAAGCCCGGTAAGTGCAGCTTCGTATGCCTGTAGCACACTCATGGATATCGATCCCGCAAGAAGCAATATCACGAGTATTGAAGCGCGCTCTGCAAAAAGTCTTATAAATGATGTCTCAAAGTAAGGATACTTAAGTGGCGCCAAGGCTGCCATACGCTGTACGTCTTCACTCGCCTCTTCCACAAGTACATCTACCAACGTGTCACTGGGAATGATGCCTAAAAATATATTGTTATCGTCCACTACAGGCACCGTCATCACCCCGTAGTGCACCATCCGGCCTGCAACCTTTTCACGATCTTCATCGGCGCGCACAACAAGTTCATTCTTATGCAAGAATGAAGCGAGGCGATCATACGGCTTTTGGAGCACTAAATCCTGAAGGTTGACGTACCCTATAAGCTGATTTGATCTACTCACCACATACAACTGCTGATGTACCTCTTTGCGTGGGCGCAACCGCTGAAGAATGCTCACGCTTTTGCCCACGGTATAGTCAGACATAAGGGTAATCACATCCGTGGTCATAATACCCCCCGCTGATTCTGGATCAAAGCGCATCAGAGAGAGTACCTGCTCACGGTCTTTTGCATGCAGCAGATTGAGGTAGTGCTTTAGTTCTTCATCGGAGAAATAATCAAAAAGGTCAGTGAGCTCATCAATGGGAAGGCCATCGAAAAGCTTAATTTGATCATGCTTATCAAGTGAGCCAAGCATGGCAGCCTTCATGCCCTCGGAAAGCTCTGAAAAAACGTCTATGCGTTTGGTTTCGGGTAGTGTCACGAAGAGCTTTTTCGCATCCTCTTTGCCCATAAGGCTGAGCAGATCGGCTATGTCTGCCTCGTGGAGCTCTACGAAAGCCTGCCAAAGGGAAATTCCCCACGGAGTGTCTTTCGCCGCTACGGCATCGATATTATCGATTATTTCGTGCAAAATTTTAGTTCTTTCCATGGACACCCCTTCACCTTGCGCGATCGATTACTCGTACATCGTAAGCCCCTTGGTATTTGACAGTCTAGCCGCTTACATGGCCTAGGGCAATAACGATTGCCCATTTGACTTTAACCCCTCGGGGATTATTATGGTACATGTAGGGCTTTAATCAGTACATTTTTTATCAACTGAAAAGCATGGGGACACAAATAATTGAGAGAAGTGGTCTTGTGGCACCCGAGAGCGTCTTTACGCTTAAGGTGTCCGCTGAAGATTCAGGCATCCGGATAGACAGTTACATCAGCAAACAATTCGCCCTCTATTCTCGCAGCTTTTTTCAACGTCTTATCGAGTCATCACGCGTAACGTACAATGATCGTCTGCTTGATAAATCAGGCGTCAAGGTACAAACGGGTGATACTGTTGTTGTGCAATTTCCGCCTGCACGCGAGGTGCAGCCGGCGCAGGTTGCCCATGTTGATTTGGGTGTTACAATTGTATACGAGCACGATCACTTTATCGTGATCAATAAGCCCGCTGGTCTTATGGTGCATGCACCCAAGCCCGATGCTAATGATCTCACGCTCGTAGACTGGGTGCTCTACAACTATCAAGAGATAAGCAAGGTTGGCTACGCCGATCGCCCGGGCATTATTCATCGTCTTGATAAAGATACCTCAGGGCTCATGATTATTCCGCGCACCACATACGCACACATCCAATTTGGTAAAATGTTTCGCGATCGCACCATTCACAAAACATATCTTGCTGTAAC
>JAGVMI010000115.1 GCA_020053845.1 Candidatus Babeliales bacterium | reverse complement strand
GTGCTCTTCCGATCTCTTGTCCTCAATTTTTTGCAAAAAGAAAGCCTGGGTGCCGTTAATGTATTTGCACTTGTGCTTACTATTCCTGAATCGCTAAAAGACACTATGCGCAGTGGTTATTTCACCATAGAGCCGCTCTCATTGCCCGATCAATTTCGCACGTACGTAAATGAGAAAATGCTTACATTATCTCCGCACATGCATCAACCATCTGAGCAGGTCGCACAGCATCCACCTCTTGGACACTAGACAAACAAATTCCTTGTTACTATAACTATCGAGTGTTTTGAAGCATCCAATCGGTCACAAAAGCAAAAAAGGAAGAGGGTGACCAGAATTGTTATTGTAGGTGCTGGGCTTACGGGCCTTTCAGCGGCCTATCATCTTGAAAAACGTGGGTTCTCTGATTATCTATTGCTCGAGCAAGACGAAACTATCGGAGGCCTTTGCAGATCAGTACAATCACAAGGCTTCACATTCGATTTCACTGGCCATCTTCTGCACGCAAGTGATGCCTATTTTCGCTCTTTCATTGCTGAAACAATTGGCCTTGAAGAACTCAATCAGATTGTAAGGCGTTCTTTCATTTATTCACATGAAACATTTACGCGCTACCCCTTTCAAGTTAATCTTCACGGGCTACCCCCTGCAGTTATGGTTGAATGCATAGAGGGATTTTTGCAACGCCCACACACAAAGCGAAAAGCACGCTCTTTCCGCGAGTGGGTGCTACAATCATTTGGCTCAGGATTTGGCAAACATTTTTTCTTCCCCTATCAGCGCAAAATATTCGCGTATAGCGTAAATAAGCTTTCTTCAAGCTGGACTGGGCGCTTTGTTCCCGCAACTTCTTTGCATCAGATCATTCAGGGTGCATTGGCTGATAACTATGATGAAACAATCGGTTATAATGCGCATTTTTACTATCCAAAAGCCGGCGGCATTGAGACCTTTGTACGTGCCATCGCACATGCTATTAAAAAGCCCATAATGACAGGCGTACGCGTAACGCAGATCGATGTACGCAATAAGAGATTGCTTCTCTCCAATGGGAATGCTGAGCAATACGATCATCTTATTACTACTATGCCTTTAGATACTGCATTGCGCTGCATGAAAGAGCCTGCAAACTCTTCTTTAAAAAATGCTCTCGCTCATCTGAAATGCGGATCAGTCGTGAATTTTAATCTGGGCATTAATCGAGCAGACTTTAACGATAAGCATTGGGTGTATTTTCCCGAGACGCGTTATCCTTTTTATCGTATAGGATTCCCGCACAATCTCGCCACACGTATGGCTCCTCCGGGAACAAGCTCGCTGTACGGTGAATTTTCACATATGCGCAAACCACAATGGTGGGTACAACGCACGCTCAAAGATGCTATCAAAGAAACAAAAAAAGTGTTCTCTATTGCGGATCAAGAAGTAATTGCTGAGCAGATAATGTATCTCAATCATGCATACGTTACGTTTGATCTCTGGCGCGATAGAAACTTGCCTAAGATTCTTGATAGGCTTGCGCATTACGATATTCATTCTGTAGGCAGATACGGCGCATGGAAATATTCAAGCATGCAGGAAGCGATTTTGGATGGTAAAGCTATTGCAGATACGCTTACGGTGCTGCCTGCACATCGCGCAGCCCCTGCTGCTTCCTACATCAAACAACAACGCATTAAAGAATTAGCCTCATGACGATCATATTGTATGCAGTATTTTGCATAGCACTCAGTATGGTAAATGCACTGCACAGTTATCCCCTTGAGAGTAGTATGAAAGCGCTAGAAACAACCATTAACGAATACTATAAAAATCTGCCCGTGCTTGTAACGGGAGGGTGTGGATTTATTGGATCTCATATCGTACAAACGCTCGTATGCATGGGAGCACGTGTTACTATTCTTGATGATCTTTCAACAGGATCTCTTGATAATATAGCATCCGTACACACCAACGTACTATTTATTAAGGGATCAGTTAACGACTTAAAAACATGCATGCAGGCATGTGATGGCCAAGCAGCGGTGTTTCATCTTGCTGCCTTCATTTCAGTGCCCGGATCAATTGAAAATCCTCAATCTTGCTTTGATACCAACGTATTGGGTACCGCCCATATGCTTGAGGCAGCGCGTATACATGGTGTACAACGATTCGTATTTTCATCGTCTGCAGCAGTGTATGGTGCAATTGAGGGAACATGTGCGGAATCTATGCCGTGCACACCCACATCACCGTATGGATACTCAAAATGGATGGGCGAGTTATTGTGTGAGCAATATCGCAATGTGTTTAATATAAGCACCGTATGCCTACGATACTTCAATGTGCATGGAGAACGACAAAATCCTCATGGGCAATATGCCGCAGTGCGCGCATGCTTTGAGCATCGCCTTGCCACAAATCAGCCCATTACCATTTTTGGCGATGGACTACAGACAAGAGACTTCGTATCTGTTGCACAAGTGGTACAAGCAAATCTTGTTGCGGGTATGTGCAAACGCGAAATGCTCTCATACACAATATTCAACGTAGCCACAGGCAAAAGCATCTCACTTCTTGGATTGATTGATGAGCTTAAGCGCAAACATCCGCACTACACCGGTAGTATACACCATGCACAAGAGCGCGCAGGTGATGTACGCAATTCAGCAGCAGACTGCTCACGCTTCACACAGCTTACGATTTCTCTAATCAATCACGCCCAACCATCAAAAACGTATGTTAGGGAAGGCGCTCAGCAGTAGACTTCAGTGCAGTATTTGCGTCGATGATGAATGCTTTGAGATTCTTGAGTAGGCCAAGCAACGATTCTGCAAATTTATATGCATCGCGATTAGTAATTGCAAGTGGCTTATCAAGAACACTAATAGCGACGATGGCAGCATCAAGCTTTTTGATATACAGCTCTACTTTATCGTGAACCACCATAAGCTCGCGACGCGGAAAGCCTTGCGCGTTTTTGAGCTCTGCCATCAAAGCAGCCTGACTATCAACGAGAAAGCGCGATACCTCTTGCACAACTGCTTCAAGCTTATTTTGCCACTCTGGCACACTTTGGGATCCTGCTTGGTCTACAGCCACTGCCATCTGGTATGCCGTACCCAATACTGCCGCAAGCATCAACAATTTAAACGTCTTCATAGCTCCCCCTTACCCTAAAGCTTTATGAAGGGCAAACTTGCCCCTTTTCTTTAAGGATACCAAGGTGAACTATGCAAAACCAAGCATTTACACCCTGCATGCCCCAATTGCCCCTGGGCATCCCACCTGGCGAAAAAAGAGTTTCTTGCTATACTTGTGGCTTAGAGTAAACATCTTTTTTACCCCCAATCACTCAAAGATAGACACGGTATGAGCAAAAGAGATTACTACGAGATTCTTGGCGTGTCCCGCACGGCAACTGCCGATGAAATCAAGGCGGCGTACCGTAAGTTAGCGCTCAAATATCATCCTGACCGCAATCCAGACAATAAAGAAGCTGAAGAAAAGTTCAAAGAAGCTGCTGAAGCTTATGAAGTACTTTCTGATGCAAAAAAGCGTCCACAGTATGATCAATTTGGTCATGCAGGAATGGGTGCAGGTATGGGTGGGCACGGGGGCCATGGCGGCATGAACATGGACGATATCTTCGAAAGCTTCGGGGATATTTTTGGTTCTATGTTTGGCGGAGGCGCGGGCGGCGGATCACGAAAACGCAAAAAAAGCGGCCCAGAGCCAAAGCGTGGTCATGACCTGACTAAAGAGATTGAAATCTCGCTTAAAGATTCATTCCTGGGCGTTAAAAAAGAGATTAGCTACTACCACTTTTTCTCATGCGATACCTGCAAGGGTTTCGGTGCAAAATCGGGCACTAAAGCTACTCAATGCAACACGTGTCATGGCAATGGCCAAGTGCAGTATAAGCAAGGCTTTTTTATCTATGCACAAGTATGCGGAACATGCGGCGGCGATGGATACATCATTGCATCACCATGTACCTCATGTAACGGTCAATCACGTGTTCAAAAATACGATAAATTCACCATAACCATTCCTGAAGGCATTTTTGACGGTGCCGAACTACGCATTACCGGCAAAGGGGATGCGGGCGTGTATGGAGGCGGTGAAGGCGACCTGTTTGTGAAAATAAATGTATTACCAGACAAAAATTTTAAGCGCGTAGGCGACGATTTAGTCTGCAACGTACTGCTGACCTACCCTCAACTTGTTTTGGGCAGCCAGGTCGAAATTGAGAGCATTGACGGCACTAAGGAATCGATCAAGGTGCCTAAGGGATGCCCGGTCGATGAAAAAATCATGGTTACCGGCAAAGGATTCCCGCGGCTTAAAAGTTCAACGCGCGGCAATCTTGTAGTAGTTGCCAAGTGCCATATCCCTAAGAAGCTTTCATCAGAAGCCAAAAAAGCACTCACTGAGTACTCAACGCTTATTGGCACAAGCACTGATGACAGCGAAGGAACTATCTCAGGCTTTTTCAAAAAATTCTTGGGATAACAACGCTTCTATAAACATGACAAATCGAATCCCCTCACTACACGGTGAGGGGATTTTTAACTATCTAGCACACACTTACACACCCATATATTTTTTGCGCAATGATTTGTAGGAAGCACCGCTACGCAGCTTGCCCATTTTAAGAGCTTCCTGCTCGAGCATGTAATAAAAAAACTCGCGATCAGCAGATTTTACTACTGCTTGCTCATGCGCTTCTGCAATTACTACGGGGTATCCATATCCCTTAGCACACTGATCATCTACAAGCGAAGCAATCATATTTACAAGAGTTTCATTCTGCGCCACATAGCCAGGAATCTCTACACGCCCCATTTCTTCTCCAGTGTTCATGTAAAAAAAATGTGGACGCAGCGCCGGACAGTAGTACTCACTGATAGATGCATTGTTTTTAAATACTGAAGTTCGGTGATGTGGCGGCAAAAAGAATCGCGCCACTGTCACGTCCGCAATGCCCTCCGTGCCTTCAAATATGCCGTCGAGGCTCATTGCATATTTGATGAGATTAACAAGCTCACGACTTTTGGGCGCACTGATATAGCTCGCACATGCAAGATTATCTCGATAAAATCCATCCAGCAATGCTAAATAAGTGGCAAGAAATGCATCACGCAATGCAGTATCTTTCGCCTCCAAATGCCAAAAAATAAGTGAGCCATCAAGGAGAGTAAGGGTATTGAGGGCAGGAAATGCACGAGCATGCTCAAGAGCATTCCGAAATTCAAACTCTTGGCGCCTGCAGTTTACCCATTCGTGAGGGGACACCGATTCTTGATAGTAATCACTACCGGCAAAAAGATAGGGCTGCGACTCGAGATATACCGCTTGTTCATGAGGGGGGTAGCCATAGCGCAGCACCACGCTGCCAGTATTGATGAGGAAGCATGAAAATCCACTATGCCGATCGGGGTAGATCTGCGAGCCATCCACAGAAATTATGGTATACGGCTCGGGCCAGGGGGTAATAGGAATGGTGGCATTGAGTAGTCCACTCCAATGGGGGAGGTTTAAGGCACGATCTGCGTACTGTGCCTGGTAAGAAAAGGACGGATCTGCGGCTACTCTTTCAAAATAACTGCGCACAAGATCAAGCTGGCTTTTATTATCCGTGAAAATATCCTGCGCTACACGGCTAAGCTCATGTGCGAGTTTAAGTTTATCAAGCATGCGCCACTCCCTTTGCTTAAGGGCACGCTCTTTTTATATCCTTGAAGGATGCGCGTAACGCTGTATACCTTCTTTAAGCGCGTATAAAGCAAGCAACGCACAGCGCAGCCTCGTAGGGCCTAAGGGCATGCCTATGAGTGTCAGTACAAATTCAGCATCAAGCTTGAGTACCTCTTCGAGTGTCTTGCCTACCACGGCTTCACTCAACATTGAGGCAGTAGCCTGGCTTATAACACAGCCTGCACCATCAAAGGTCATTCGGACAATTTTTCCCTCACGCACTACCCCTGCGCACTGTACACTGTCGCCACACGATGGATTGTGCTGAGCTGATATAAAATCATGGCTCACCTCAATGCCCCTGTTACGCGGGCGGCGGTAGTGATCCATGAGTAATTCTTGATATAATCCGTTCATGCCTTTTAGTATACGCTAAAAGCGCCTTATGCTTAACCTAAAATATGATATTTCAAATAGAAAAACATAGTGCTGGACGAGGGGAAAGGCTTTGCGTTTACTGCCTGGGGGCCTAGACTGAGATATGAAAGAGTGTCAGATATCTAAAATGGAGTGTTACCCATGCCTTTCGAATCACTCTGGGGTAGCCTACTCGGCTGTTTCCTCGTTATTTCGCCTATTTTTACGTATGCCGCACAGCAAGAACAGGAGCGCCCTGTAATCCTCTTTGATTTAGGGGGGGTATTGCTTGAAAACAAAACCCGTGCCGTACTCAAGGAGTTGGGGACCACTAAACTGGCTCTTTACGCAATTCTTAAGCGTACAAGCCCACGTGCTATCAAATTGAAGCTTTATGAAGTACTTGAAAAGATTCGTGCTGCCCAGCCAGATATGCAAAACACCCCTTGGGGAATATCGGTTGGCAACATAGATGGTACCGCAGACAATGATGGCACCACAGTGCCTGGTATTATGTGTGATTGGATGCGCGGCTCTTCATCATATCAAATCGTACATCATGTACTCAAAACCATTGAATCCAATAAAGGTTGGTTTAAGAATGGTCTTGAGCAAACACTCGTCAGGCGTTTGGCACGTATGATCTTTACCCCGCAGCGTTTTGCAGCAACATGCAAAGTAAGTCATGATGGCCTTGCTTTCGTGCGACGTTGCAAACAAAAAGGATACCGCATCGCCATCCTTTCAAACTGGGATCGCGAATCTATCCAAATAATTAAGCAAGCACATCCAGAGCTTTTTGGTCTCTTTGATTCTCAAGATATATTCATCTCGGGGGAAATCGGCGCACTCAAGCCCGATCAAAAGCTTTTCGCTCACATCAAAGAACGTCTGGGTTCAGGCCCCTGCATTCTTATCGATGACCAACGTGAGAACGTAAAAAACGCACGTGAAGCCGGACTTATGGCAGTTCTTTGCGGACAAAAAAGTGATATTTTAGGCATCCATCACACACCCGATTTCAAGCAAGTAGTCCGCCACTTGAATACGCTCTGTAATTTTAGCGCCTCACCATGCGTAGATATGCGCTGTCGCCCTACCTGCACTGCTTAGCGATTGCGGCGCATCCACAGCAAAAATGCAGCAAGCATAAGCGCTGCTGCAAGGCGTGCTACAAGTACAAGCGCCGATGTCATATCAGCGTGTAAACCTATCGATTGTACATGACTTCCTACAAGTACATATGCACATGTACCCGGAAGCAATCCTACACATGTTGCCCATGAAAACGTGAGTAGCGGCAGCTCCGATATGCCTGCGCAAAATGCCATGAGCACCACAGGCGTTGCAGGAAGCAGATGCATCATAATGATGTAGCGCGCTCCATTCTTTTCAAACTCTCTATCAAATGCTTCATATTGCTTGGCGTACGCGCGATGAATAATACGTGCAAAAAGATAACGCGCTGCTAAGAAAAATATGATAGATCCTATCGTTGCACTTATGGTGGCATAGAGCGTTCCTGCAAGGACGCCAAAAAGAAATCCTCCCAGAACACACAGTACTATCGCCACCGGCAAGAGCAATAACATTGATGCAGTGAATGCAAACACATACATGCCTACTGCTCGCACATAGTGCTGCTGTACATAGCTAGTCAAGTATGTACCGTATGCGCTCAATTTCTCAAAACTCATATACTCGTAAAGTCCAAAAAAGCGCGCTGCTGCTATAGCTACCACGAATATGAGCAAAACCAGCAGGCGTAGATAATATTCACGACGCCTCATGAGCGCTTGCCCAGCGAGCGTGTAATGCTACGCACGATCGTCGGCAGAAGCGCCAGAAATGCAATAAGAGTAAAAGCGAAAATAATATTGGGAGTGAGAATATCGCGCAGCGAGGTAATCTCATGCAATTGCTTACCTGCAAATGCAAATACAAGACTTGCGGGGAATATTCCCAATGATGTGGTCCACATAAATGTCCACAATGATACGCGAGTTAATCCCGCAAGAATATTCACCAGGAAAAAAGGTACCACTGCTATAAAGTGAATTCCCAGAAGATATGCTGTACCCTGCTGTTCAAATTCACTGTTAAATCGTGCCAGTTGAACTGCGTAGCGCTCTTGTACAAAGCTGCCCACCACATACCGCACTACACAAAATGCGCCTACTGCACCCAATGTGGCCCCAATGTTGGTGTATACTGCGCCCCAGAATGCGCCAAACAGATATCCGCCAAGGATGGTAAGTAACGCGACACCCGGCAAAAGAAAAAGTACTGCTGCGCAGTATGCTGCAATGAAAAACAGCACTGCTTTACTGTATGAAGTTGCTACGTATTCGCTCAATAGTGCACTTTTTATCTTGATCGCTTCAAGAGTAAGATACTGGCGTACCCCGCTCATGTGTATCGCAATAATACCCATTATAATCACTGCAAGTATTAGCAAACGTTTATGCCACCCATTGCTCACGCATGGTCTCCTGGTTTTTGCATGTCGCTATGCTTTTTTTTAATGAGCATAGGCAGGAGAGAAAGTAATGCAAGAATCACGAGCACTGCAATCATCTTAAAACTGACAATATCACTCAATGATGAAAGAGTGCCCAACTGCTTTCCTGCCAAGGCATATACGATAATAATAGGCAGTGTACCTACTGCAGATGTCCATACAAAAGTAAAAAACGGCACTTGCGCAAGTGCCGCTAAAGAATTAATAACAACGTAAGGAATAACTGCCAGCAGCTGTAGCATAATAAGATAGATCGAGCCATGTTCATTCATACGTTGTTTGAAATGGCTCAAGCGTGCTGCATATCGTTCTTGAAGCAGGTTACTACATAAATAACGTGCGATGAGAAATGATAGAGCAGCACCGCTAGTAAGCGCTATTACCGCGTAGATCGTACCCAATACTACACCAAAAAGATACCCTGCTACAATTGCCGCAGGCGCAAAGATGGGCAACGCAAACGCACCGCACGCTGCTACAACAACAAGATATAATACGACGGAAACTATGCAGTGTTGCTGCGCAAATGCCTTGAATCCTATGGCTTTTGCTTGTATAAACTCAAGGCCTAAGTAGCGCGTAACACCCATCTTATACAGCATGAGAGCGACGACCAAAACAATAATGCCAACTACTATTGCTTGCCTGCGACTCTGTATCATAGTGCTCCATGCCTTTTTTACTAGACTGTCAGCGACACATTACGCTTGTCAGTTACTGTACACTATTTCTTGCCGATTAATTTCTTGGCAAAACGAATGAGCGGCATATTCTCGAGCCAATGCAAGTATGCTTTTTTGGAGATATGCCAAACACTCTCCGCATACGTAGGATATGCGTGAATAATAGGCTGAATATCGCGTAAGCGCATTCCTTGAGCACGCGCAATCTGTAGTTCGTGAATTACTTCCCCAGCACCAGCGCCAAGAAGATGCGCACCAATAATACAGCCTTTTTTATCACATACTACTTTTAGCTTGCCTTCGCGCTCACAATCAGTGCGTGCACGGTCAAGATGATCATATGAAAATTCAAACACTTGAATTGAATCACCATACTGTGCACGTGCCTGCTTTTCAGTAAGCCCCACTGTGGCAAGCTCTGGTGCGGTAAATGTTACCCAAATAACACCGCTATAATCAACACGTTTTTTGAAGAATGGAATACATGCATTACGCGCAGCAATGACTGCTTCATACCACGCCATATGACTAAACTGATAGTGCCCAATCACGTCACCGCACGCATAGATATTAGGCAGCGAAGTACGCAATGTAGTATCCACATGAATACCCGCTTTATCCATGCGCATATCAAGCGCATCAAGCCCGAGATGCTGTATGTTAGGCGCACGCCCTGCAGCAATAAAAAGGGTTTCCCCATGTACTTGCTGATCAACACCTGTTTTCATATCAACGCAGGTGAGCGAAATACCTTGTTCAGTTTTTCTCACTGATGTAGCGCGTACACCCGTGATAAAGGTAATACCTT